>NZ_JBLUNZ020000022.1:0-180347 GCF_048061935.2 Leucobacter sp. BZR 635
GCGATCGACGCGGCGTACCGCGCGAACGCCGCAACGTCGACCGCCGCGCGGTCAGGCACGAACAGGTTCACGCCGAACTCCCCCGTGTGCGTGCGGAGTTCACTGATGTCGGCGGCCAGCTGCGGTGCGCTCCGGTATCCGGCCGGGAGAAACCCGAAGGCACCCGCTGCGCTGGCGGCCGCGGTCAGCGCCACGGTCGTCGCCCCGCCCGCCATCGGGGCTGCGACGATCGGGGTTGCGGAGTGCAGAAAGCGTGAGGTCATTGGATCCTCCGATGCGAGCGGAACCGGCGTGGCGGAGGCGGAAAACCACCGCTCTGCCCAGGGTAGACTTATTCGGTACGCATCCCGTTTATTTCGCGAACCTGGAGGCACTCCTTGCCCACGATTGTTGTTGATGTCATGCCCAAGGCCGAACTCCTCGACCCGCAGGGTAAGGCGACGACGGGGGCGCTCGAGCGTCTCGGTCACGGCAAGTTTGAGAACGTACGCATCGGTAAGCGCTTCGAGTTCACCGTGCAGGGCGAGGTCACCGAAGCGGTGCTCGCTGAGGTCCGCCAGGTTGCCGACGAGATCATGTCGAACTCGGTGATCGAAGACGTCGTCGCGATCTCCGTCGACGGTGTCGCAGTCGAGGCACGCTAATGGCGACCCGTATCGGTGTAGTCACCTTCCCCGGGTCGCTTGACGACCGCGATGCACAGCGCGCGGTTCGCCTCATCGGCGCGGAGCCCGTTGCGCTCTGGCACGCAGACCACGATGTGCAGAACGTCGACGCGATCATCCTCCCCGGCGGCTTCAGCTACGGCGACTACCTGCGCCCCGGCGCGATCGCCGCGCTCGCTCCCATCATGACCGAGGTCATCGACGCGGCGGGCAAGGGCATGCCCGTGCTCGGCATCTGCAATGGTTTCCAGATGCTCGTCGAGGCGAAGCTGCTGCCCGGCGGACTGATCCGCAACGCGCACCAGCAGTTCATTCGCCGCGACCAGCGCCTTGTTGTGGAGAACGCTTCGACCGCGTGGACGAACACGTTCGAGCAGGGGCAGGAAATTGTCATCCCCCTGAAGAACGGCGACGGCGGCTACATCGCGAGCGACGAGACCCTCAAGCAGCTCGAGGGCGACGGCCTCGTGGCATTCCGCTACGCCGGAATCAACCCGAACGGCTCGCTCAACGACATCGCCGGGCTCACGAACCCCGCGGGCAACGTGGTCGGCCTCATGCCGCACCCCGAGCACGCCATCGAGGAGGGCTTCGGCCCGAACACCCCCGAGGCCATGCGCTCGGGCGTCGACGGTCTTGGCTTCTTCGAGAGCGCACTGAACGCAATCGCCGCGCGCGTCTAGCGGCGACTGGCCCTCGGGCCGCGCACGGCAAGGGCCGGGAGAGCTACTGCTCCCCGGCCCTTTCTGCGTCTGGGTGCGGTGGGTGCCGCCGCTGCGCCCCCTTCCGGCATCCTCCGTGCCCCTATTTTTCTATTCCGAGCCTTGCGCGGCCTGCGCAGGGCTCGGAATAGAAAAAACGGGTCGGAATGGGTGGGCAGGAGCGCAACCTACACGCGGTAGTAGATCGCGACCTTGTGGCCCGCGTGCTCGATCACCTCAACCTCGGTGCCGAACACCCGCTCGAGCACCTCCGGCGTCATAATCTCCTCGGGCGTGCCAGACGCCACGAGCTCGCCGTCCGCGAGCGCAATGATGCGATCGGCGTACGCGGAGGCGAAGTTCACGTCGTGCACGACAAGCACGATCGTCTTCCCGAGCGCATCGGCCGCCGCACGCAGCTGCCGCATCATGCCGGCCGCGTGGCGCATGTCGAGCCCCGTCAGCGGCTCATCGAGCAACACATAGTTGGTGTCTTGCGCGAGCACCATCGCGACAAAGGCGCGCTGCCGCTGCCCGCCGGAGAGTTCGTCGATGAAACGATCCTCCATGCCGGCGAGATCGAGGAACGCGATTGCGGCGTGGATCGCGCGCCGATCCGCCTCCGTCGTGCGGCCGGCCGAGTGCGGGAAGCGCCCAAACGTCACGAGCTGGCGCACCGTCAGCCGCGCCATGAAGTGGTTTTCTTGGCGGAGGATCGACACCATCTGCGCAAGCGTCTTCGGCTTCGCGGTGGCAACGTCGAGTCCCCCAACGGTGACCTGCCCCTCGTCCGCGCTGAGGAGACGGCCAATGATCGTGAGCATCGTCGACTTCCCGGCACCGTTCGGTCCGATGAGCGCGGTGATCCCGCCGGGCTCGATCGTAAGATCGACAGGCCCGAGCACGCGCTTACCCGCGTAGTTCTTGCCAATTGATGTGAGCTGGATCAACGCAGCCCCTTTCTGAGCAGCACGATGAGGAAGAGCAGACCGCCCGCGAACTCGATGATGACGGTGACGAGGCCACCCGCGGAAAAGATGTGTTTGAGCACGAACGTCGCGCCGATGAGGGTGACGAGGCCGATGCCGATCGCGAGCGGAAGGATCTCGCCGTGCGAGTCGTTGCGCGCGAATTGGTATGCGAGGGTCGCAACCAAGAAGCCGTAGAAGGTCATCGGCCCGACCATCGTGACCGAGACCGAGATGAGCACTGAGACGAGCACGAGCACGATCACCACCTCGCGGCGGTAGTTGATGCCGAGGCTCACCGCGGTGTCGCGGCCGAGAGCGACGACATCGTAGGTCTTGCGCTTGCGCCACACATAGATGAACACTGCGAGCGCGATTGCCGCAGCGTAGGGCAGGTACGCGATATTGCCCTGGCCAATGCTGCCGAACAGCTTCGCGCTGAGCACGTCGAAGTCGCTTGGCGTCAGCATCCGCTGCATGAACGTCGACACCGATCCGAACCCAATGCCAAGCACGATGCCCACGAGCAGCAGGAGGTGGAGGTTCGCGCGCTTGCCCGAGAACAGCCAGCCGTACAGTCCGGTCGCGAAGAGGATCATGAGCCCGCTCTGCGCGAGAATCTTCGGGATCCCCTCGAGTCCCGCCGCCGCCGACCCGAAGAAGAACACCAGCGCGGTCTGGGTGAGCACGTAGAGCGCGTCGAAGCCGAGGATCGACGGGGTGAGGATCCGGTTCGATGTCGCCGTATGGAACAGGACGGTGGCGACCGCCTGGCAGACCGCGACGAGTGCGATCGTGCCGAGAGACCCGAGGCGCGACCGCACGATCACCCAGTATCCGTCACTCCCGGGGGCTGCGGGGTTGCCGTAGACGAGGATCGCGATGGCGAAGAGGATCGCGGCCGAGAACACAATGATGACGGGGAGCGCCTGGCGGAGGCGCGATGGGCTGGGATCGGGGCCCTCTGGGAGCACGCCCTCCGGGCTGAGCCTTGCGATATCAGTCACGGACCCTGCTCCTCAAGAGAATGGCGATGAACACGACCGAGCCGATCATCCCGAGCACCATCGACACTGGCACCTCAAACGGCATCCGGATCGTTCGCCCGACGAGGTCGCACGCGGTGACTAGGGCGATGCCGCCGATGCAGACCCACGGCAGGTTGCTCCGCACGTTGTCGCCGCGGAGCATCGCGACGATGTTCGGCACCACGAGCCCAATGAAGGGCAGGAAGCCGACGACGACCGTCGTCACGCCGGCGGCTACGGCGACGAGCGCGGTGCCAGCGATGAGGATCGTCTCGTACCGCATCCCGACGCTCGTAGCGACGTCTCGGCCGAGCCCGGCCACGGTGATCCGGTCGGCGAGCAGGAAGACGAGGAGGGTGACGATCGCGACGATCCACAGCACCTCGTAGCGGCCGCGGACGACGCTCGTGAAGCTGCCCATGAACCAGGTGCCCACCATCTGGAGCAGGTTGAACTGCACCGCGAGGAAGGTGGTCACGGCGCTGACGACGGCCCCGAGCATGATGCCGATGAGGGGCACGACGAGGGTGGATCGGATCACGATCCGCCGCAGAATGAGCATGAACGTCATCGCCCCGACGAAGGCGAACACGCTCGAGACGACCATGCGCCCGACGAGGCCGAAGTCGGGCACCAGGAGGGTCGTGAGCAGCAGCCCGAGCGCCGCCCATTCCGTCGTGCCCGAGGTGGTTGCGTCGACGAAACGGTTCTGGGTGAGCATCTGCATGACGAGTCCGCTCGCCGCCATCGCGGCTCCCGCGAGCAGCAGCGCGAGGGTGCGCGGCACGCGGGTGATCCAGATCATCTCGCTCCCCATCTCGCCCTCGGAGATGTCGTACACGCCGACGAAGAGGGAGAGCACGAGCAGACCCGCCACCACCACAATGGCGATGGCGAGCGGCCACACCTTCGTGCGGGGAGCCTCAGGGACCTCGATGTCTTTTGGCGAGATCGCGGCGATCCCTGAACTGTTTCTCCCGGCAACACGAGGGCGCCCGCTTAATGAAGCGGGCGCCTCTCCGCCACCGGGTTCGGTGGCCTGATTCATCTGTTTCACGCAGCCTGGAAGGCGTCCCGGATCTGCTCGAAGAGGGCTGTGTAAGCCTGGATATCTTCGGTGAGGTAGAAGTTTGCGTCGAGGTAGACGATCTGCCCCTTCTCAACCGCGGTGACCTTCTGGAGTGCCTCCGAGCCGGCAATGAGCTCGTCTGCGGGCGCTGCGCCCGGCTCGAGATCTTCGGGGGCGAACGAGGCGTCGCGGTCAAGCACGATCGCCCAGTCGGGGTTCGCCGCGGCGATGGCCTCGACCGAGATGTCATCGCCGTGCGAGGTGTCTTCGGCCTCCTGCTCGATGGCGGGAACGAGTCCGAGTGCGGGGAATACCGGGCCAACGCTGCGGCCGGTGGTGGCTGCGACGTACTCAACCTTGCCGCCGGAGGTGATGAGCCCCATGACGGTGTCGGTGCCGTTGTAGGCCTGCTTCGCGTCGGCAATCGCCGCGTCGAACTTGGTGTTCAGCTCGGCTGCCTCGTTCTTGTGGTCGAAGATCTCGCCGAGGATGGTGGTGCTGCGCTTGAGCTCGCTCATGAGGTCCTCGCCATCACGGGGCGAGAAGTCGAGCACGACGGCGTCGGGGTTCTGCTTCTTGATGTCTTCGTAGTGGCTGCTGAAGCGGTACCCGGCGAAAATGACGTCGGGCTCAGCGGCGACGATCGCTTCGAGGTTGGGTTCGCGGTGCGAGCCAACGTCTACGACAGCGTCGTTGTCGGTGTAGCCCGGCCAGACCGAACCCATGATGCCCTTCGGGGCTGCAGCGAGCTCGACGTTCCAGCTGTCGAGGGTTTCAAAGAGGTGGTTGTCGAGGGCGACGACGGTCTCGGGGTTCACTGGGACCTCAACGGTGCCGTAGTTATCGGTGATCGAAACCGTTGAGCTCGAGCCCTCGGCGGGCTTCGTCTCGGATTCTTCCGCGGGCGTCGAGCTGCAGGCGGAGAGGACGAGGGCTGCACCGGCGGCGAGCGCTGCGATGCTCAGCAGGCGCGGCCTGCGGGAGGTACGGAGAGTCACGATGAATGAATTCCTTAGTACGAAGTCAGTTGATGGCACGCCAACTTCCGGGTGGAAGTAACGAGGTTCCAAGAGAGGGCCCGTGCACTGGGCAAATTCCCATCATCGGTTCCTGCTTAGGTAAGCCTAACCTTGAATTCATCTGATGTTCAAGAGGGGTGCGCTATTTGTTACTAGGAACAGGGGTTTCAGCGTGCGCCCTCAGCGCGTATCCGTAGGCGAGCAGCTGCAGCTCCGAGCCATCGTCGAGGTGGATCAACCGCTCGCGGTCCGGGAGCCGGTCGAATCCGAGCCGTTCGTACAGCCTCACGGCACCCGGCATCATCGGGCTCGTCTCAAGCGACAGCTGCTTCGCTCCGCGGATCCTCGCCAGTCGCAGGCTGTGCCTGGTGAGCAGCTCGCCGATCCCCCGCCCGCGCGCGGCACGCGCAACACCGAGCAGCCGGATATCCATCTCTCCCGGCTCCGAAACCAGCGTGATGAGCTCCCGCTGCCGGGGCGTCGTCACCGTGCCGAGCAGCTCGCCCGTGACGACATCTTCGGCCACCCACACGAGCCACGTGGCTGCCCGCGACGCAACGTCGGCGATGACGGCGAGGTACGACGCATCCAGGTGCGCGTAGTCATCGCGATAGGCGGCGAGCACCATGTCACTCACCGTACCGATCTCGTCCTCGCGGATCAGCCGCACCCGCACGTCCGGGCGTTCCTGCAGCGGGTACCGGTACGTGAGCGAGCTCCCATAGCCCGAGGCCGAACGCGCACTGTCGAGTTCGTGAGTGTGCTCGAATCCGAGCCGCTCGTAGAGCCGCTGGGCGGGATTGCGCGAGCCAGTGTCGAGCCGCAGCGCGCTCACGCCCCAGCGGAGCGCCTCTTCGAGGCCGGCACGCACAAGCGCCTCGCCAATCCCGCGTCCCTGCGCGGCGGGAGAGACCGCAAGGAGCCGCAGCTCCGCCTCCCCTGGCACGGCGAGCTTCGCGTGGGAACTGTCTGGGCGCAGCACCGATGCCGCGCCGAGGATCTCACCGGCATCCTCGAACACGAGCACCCTGCCGTCAGCATCGCGGCCAGCGGTGTCGCTCTCGGATCGTTCCCACTCAGCGTTCCCCGCGAGCTCTGCTGCATACGGGCCCGCGGAGTACGCGGCCCGGAGCAACTGCGCCTCGGCTGGGTATTCCTCGGTTCGGATAGGGCGGATCAGCGGGGAGTCTGCAACAGTCACCCGGCCATTCTAGAACCGCGTGGGCAGCCCTCGCGGCTCCGCCGGCCCCGCTCCATCGGCCCCGCGCCATCGGCCCCGCTCCGCCCGCAGCAACCGCTCCGGCTACAGCTGAGGCGGCAGCGGGGCCCCGGGCACCGAGAAGTCCGGCTGCCCGTCGGGGCGTGCCGGGATCGGTCGGCCGTCGGCGAACGTCGGCCACGGCAGCAGCACGACGCCGTCCGCATTCGCGATGGGCGCGCCGGGTGCGAGTGGCTGCGGGGCTTGCTGGCCGGGCTGGATCGGCTGGGAAAGCTGCTGATCGAGCTGCGCGGGCTGCTGGTTCAGCTGGGCGAGCTGCGCGGGCTGCGGCGAGGCCTGGGACGCCGCAGCGGCCTGCGCCGCAGCGGCCTGCGCCGCGGCGTCCGCGCGCGTGTGCGCCTGCCCCGCGGCGGTCGCGCGCGTGTGCGCCTGCCCCGCGGCGGTCGCGCGCTTGCGTGCCCGCTCATCGGAACCGTTCGCCCAGCGCAGCAGCAGCGTCACCGACAGCCCCAGCGCGGTAAGGATGAGGACCGCCGTGGCGATCTTCCAGTAGAGATCAGGGATGTGCAGGCTGAAGGCCTCGATCCCTACGGGTGCGGTGAACAGGATGCCAGAAAGCACTGCCAACACGCTCGTGATAAACGCGAAGCGGTTGCCGGCGTCGTCGGACTCGTCCCCGAGGCGCAGCAGCACCTCGCAGCACACGATAACGAGGCGCGTCACGGCGATGACCAGGAGCGACTTCCAGAAGATCTCGAGCACGAGCGAGAACGGATCGTATGGCGTCATCCAGATCACGACGAGCAGCAGCCCCAGGATGTACGTGTTCGCAATGAGTGCCACGGGCGCGTACCACTCGTTTGCGCGTTCACGGCTGGTGTCGACCGCCGTCAGTACGACGAAGACGGCGAACAGCGCAAAGGTCGAGAAGACTCGCTCGAAGCGGCCCTCGAAGTCGCCAATGAACAGCAGCGAGATCGAGGCCAGTGTGAGGCCGATCAGCAAGATGATGCTGACGCGGAGAAACACTGACAGCTTCTTCTTGCCAGGGGCAGCTTCCGGCGAGGCACCGAGCTGGGTACCAGCCGGGCCTGCCTCACGAACGTCCTGCGGGGCGTGATTTTCGCTCATACCCCCAGTCTGGCACTTGCGGGCTGCGAACTGTGAGAAATCGTTTGTTCGGGTCGAAACTCAGGGCTTCTCCCCGGTCGTCGCGGCGGGGGCAAACCGTCAGCGCAAAGCGGCGTAGACTTGGGGGGTGACTGACTTCGCTGCCTCTTCATCCCGCCCCGATACGGTCGCCGACGCGGCTGCCACCCCCGAGAAAGAGCAGCCGTACGCGGCCCTCGGACTCCAGACCAACGAGTACGAGAAGATCCGCGAGATCCTCGGCCGCCGCCCGACCTCTGGCGAGCTCGCCATGTACTCGGTGATGTGGTCCGAGCACTGCTCGTACAAGTCTTCCAAGCCCTACCTTCGCCAGTTCGGCAAGAAGGTCAACGACAAGATGCGCGAGCGCCTGCTCGTCGGCATCGGTGAGAACGCTGGCGTCGTCGACGTCGGTGAGGGCTGGGCGGTGACCTTCAAGGTCGAGAGCCACAACAGCCCCTCCTACATCGAGCCGTTCCAGGGAGCTGCAACCGGCGTCGGTGGCATCATCCGCGACATCATCTCGATGGGCGCTCGCCCCGTCGCGGTCATGGATCAGCTGCGCTTCGGAGCGATCGATCACCCGGACACCGCACGCGTTGTGCACGGCGCCGTCGCCGGCATCTCGTCGTACGCGAACTGCCTGGGCCTGCCGAACATCGGCGGCGAGACCGTGTTCGACTCGGTCTACCAGGGCAACCCGCTCGTGAACGCCCTCGGTGTCGGAGTGCTCCGCCACGAGGATCTCCACACCGCAAACGCTTCGGGCCTCGGCAACAAGGTCGTGCTCTTCGGCGCGCGCACCGGCGGCGACGGCATCGGCGGCGCCTCGGTGCTCTCCTCCTCGAGCTTCGAGGAGGACGGCCCGTCGAAGCGCCCCGCGGTACAGGTCGGCGACCCCTTCGCGGAGAAGGTGCTCATCGAGGCCTGCCTCGAGATGTTCCAGGCTGACCTCGTCGAGGGCATCCAGGATCTCGGCGCGGCTGGCATCTCCTGCGCCACCTCGGAGCTCGCCGCAAACGGCGACGGCGGCATGTTCGTCGAGCTCGATAGCGTGCTGCTGCGCGATCCCTCGCTCACCGCTGAGGAGATCCTCATGTCGGAGAGCCAGGAGCGCATGATGGCAATCGTCGCGCCCGAGAAGCTCGACGCGTTCCTCGCGGTCGCGAAGAAGTGGGACGTCGAGGCAAGCGTGCTCGGCGAGGTCACCGACACCAACCGCCTCATCATCAACTGGCAGGGCGAGGAGATCGTGAACGTCGATCCCTCCACGGTCGCGGTTGATGGCCCGGTCTACGACCGCCCGGTCGCCTACCCGACGTGGATGGACGCTCTCAAGGCCGACACCGTGAACGCAGCGGGCCTCGAGCGCAACGGCTCGGCCGACGCGCTCCGCGAGCAGCTGCTCACCGTGACGAGCGCGCCGAACCAGGCGGACCTGTCGTGGGTGACGAACCAGTACGACTACTACGTCGGCGGCAACACCGCGCTGTCCTTCCCCGACGGCGCGGGCATGATCCGCGTCGACGAGGAGACCGGCCTCGGCATCGCGATCTCGACCGACGCGAACGGCCGCTACTCGTACCTCGACCCGTACGTCGGCGCACAGATCGCCCTCGGCGAGGCGTACCGTAACGTCGCAACCACCGGCGCGGTCCCGACCGCCGTCACCGACTGCCTGAACTTCGGCAGCCCCGAGAACCCCGAGGTCATGTGGCAGTTCGCGCAGACCGTCGAGGGCCTCTCGGACGCCTGCCTCCACCTCGAGGTCCCGGTCACGGGCGGCAACGTCTCGATGTACAACCAGACCGGTGACACCCCGATCCACCCGACCCCCGTCGTTGGCGTGCTCGGCATCATCGACGACGTCGCGCGTCGCGTGCCCTCGGGCTGGCAGGATCAGGGCGAGCACCTGTACCTCCTCGGCGTCACCCGCGACGAGCTCGACGGCTCGGCCTGGGCTGAGTCGGTGCACTCGCACCTCGGTGGCGTGCCCCCGAAGGCTGACCTCGACGCCGAGCGCACGCTCGCTGAGCTGCTCCACGCGGCTTCGCAGGGCGGCCTGCTCTCCGCAGCGGTCGACCTCTCCGAGGGTGGCCTCGCGCAGACCCTCGTCGACGGCGTGCTCCGCTTCGGTGTCGGCGCTCGCGTGTGGATCGACGAAATCATGCAGCGCGACGGTGTCGACGCTGTTGCCGCTCTCTTCTCGGAGTCGCAGGGCCGCGTGCTCGTCGCGGTGCCCCACGAGGAGGACGTGAAGTTCCGTGGACTCTGCGAGGGCCGCAACTACCCCGTGCTGAAGATCGGCGTCACCGACCAGTCGGGCGACGACGCGGCACTCGAGCTGCAGGATCGCTTCACGCTGCCGCTCGCTGAGCTCCGCACCGCGGTGAACGCGACGCTGCCCGCGGCCTTCGGCCCGGTCATCGCCGAGTAACTCGCGAGGCGCGAAAGGGGGAGGGTGTCACCGTCAGGTGGCACCCTCCCCCTTTTCTGTGCTGAGGTCCCGCGGTGTCAGACCGCGGCCGCGGCCCGAGCGGCAGCCGGCAGCACCTCTGCGATGCGCCCGATGGCCCGATCGTCGTGTGCGGCGCTCACGAACCACGCCTCGAACGCGCTCGGTGGGAGGTTCACGCCGCCGGCGAGCATGGCGTGGAAGAACGCGCGGTGCTGGTCGGTGTTCTGCCGCAGCACGTCGTCGTAGTTTGCTGGCGCGACCGGGTAATCCCCAAACAGCACGCTGAGCAGCGTGCCGGCACGCTGCACGCGGTGCGCAACTCCGGCCGCGGTGAGCGCGTCCTCGACCTCCACGGCGAGCGCGTCAGCCGCCGCCGCGAGTCGTTCGTAGACGGCGGCGTCGGCGCCCCGCAGCGTCGCGAGCCCCGCGGCAACCGCGAGCGGATTGCCCGAGAGCGTCCCGCCCTGATACACCGGGCCGAGCGGCGCGAGCAGCTCCATGAGGTCTCGCCGACCTCCGATGGCTGCGAGCGGCAGCCCGCCGCCGACGACCTTCCCAAAGGTGAAGAGGTCTGGTGCGAGCCCGGTCGGCATGGTCTCGCGTTCGATCCCCCAGAAGCCTGCAGCGCTCGCCCGGAACCCGGTGAGCACCTCGTCGGTGATGACAAGCGCGCCGTGCGCGTGCGCCGTGCGGATCAGGCCCTCGGTGAAGCCCGGGTCCGGCGGCAGGATGCCCATGTTCGCCGCTGCCGATTCGGTGATGACCGCCGCGATCTGCCCCTCGTGCGATTGGAAGGCGTGTTCGAGCGCTGCGAGATCGTTGTAGGGCAACACGAGGGTTTGCGCGGCGTTCTCGGCGGTGACGCCCGCGGAGCCGGGGAGTCCGAAAGTCGCGAGCCCAGAGCCTGCAGCTGCGAGTAGCCCGTCAGAGTGGCCGTGGTAGTGCCCGGCGAACTTGATGATGAGCGGCCGCGAGGTTGCGCCGCGGGCGATCCGGATCGCCGTCATCGTCGCCTCCGTGCCTGTCGACACGAGCCGCACGCGTTCGACGTCGGGCATGCGGGCGATGATCTCCTCGGCGAGTTCAAACTCGCCCGGCACCGACGCACCGAAGCCCAGCCCGTTGCCCGCCGCCTCCTGCACGGCCGCCACCACTGCGGGGTGCGCGTGCCCAAGCAGCGCCGGCCCCCACGCGCCGACGAGATCGACGTACTCGGTGCCGTCGGCGTCAGTCACCGTCGCACCGCTGCCGCGCACGAAGAACCTCGGTGTGCCGCCGACTGACCCGAAGGCCCGCACTGGCGAGTTCACGCCGCCGGGGATGACGTTCGAGGCTCTCGCAGCGTATTCGGCGCTGCGGGCGGTCGGCTGGCTTGCGCGCTCCGGCCCATCGGGGTGAGACGCTGCGGGGTGCGACGCTGCGGCCTGCGACGCTGCGGCCTGCTGCGCGGCGCTCATCGGAGCCACCCCGCGAGCTCGGTCGCGAAGTAGCTGAGGATCGCATCGGCCCCGGCCCGTTTGATACCGACCACCGATTCCTCGATTGCTCGCCTGCGGTCGATCCAGCCGTTCGCTGCTGCCGCTTCGATCATCGCGGCTTCGCCCGAGACCTGGTAGGCCCACACGGGCACTGAGCTCATCGCGGCGACGTCCGCGAGCACGTCGAGGTAGCTCATCGCCGGCTTCACCATCACGATGTCGGCGCCCTCGGTGATGTCGAGCTCGACCTCGCGGAGCCCCTCGCGCCGGTTTGCCGGGTCCATCTGGTAGCTCTTGCGGTCGCCCGTGAGCTGCGAGTCGACCGCCTCGCGGAACGGCCCGTAGAAGGCGGACGCGTACTTCGCGGAGTACGCGAGCAGCGAGGTGTCGTTGAAGCCGGCCTCGTCGAGTGCGCCTCGCACCGCGGCGACCTGCCCGTCCATCATGCCGGAGAGCCCGAGGATCTCCGACCCGGCCTCCGCCTGCGCGAGCGCCATCGCGCGATACCTGTCGAGCGTGGCATCGTTGTCGACCGTGGCCCCGTCGCTGCCGAGCACCCCGCAGTGACCGTGGTCGGTGAACTCGTCGAGGCAGAGGTCCGTCTGCACGACAAGCGCGTCGCCGGCCTCGGCACGAACAGCGGCTGTTGCCACGTTGAGGATGCCCTGCGGGTCGTCGGCCGCGCTCCCCCGCGCGTCGCGCTCGGCAGGAATGCCGAACAGCATGACGCCGCCCACCCCGGCTTCCGCGGCGTCCGTGGCCGCAGCGCGGAGCGAGTCGAGCGTGTGTTGCACGACGCCCGGCATCGAGCCGATCGGCAACGGCTCGGCGAGCCCCTCGCGCACGAACATCGGGAGGATGAGCTCGCGCGGGTGCAGTCGGGTTTCGGCCGTGAGCCCGCGCAGCGCGGGGGTGGCGCGCAGGCGCCGCGGGCGGATCGTGGGGGTCATGTGGTTTGTCCTTCTGGGTTGATGGTGCGGGCGGCGTAGTCGACGAGGGCTGCGACCGTTCCCGCGGCAGTGTGCACGGGTGCGATCACTGCGGGTGGGAGTCCGAGACGGGAGAGTTCCCGCGCGGTGGGCGCACCGATGGCGACAACGACAACGGTCTGTGGCAGCGGGGCGAAGCGCGCGGCGAGGGCACGCGCCCCCGACGAGCTCAGCACGAGGGCGGCCCCGAGGCGGGGGCGAAGCGCGGCGTCGGCCGCGGGGTCTGCATGGGCTGGGACCGTCCGGTAGGCGGTGACCCGGTCGGGCGCGAACCCCGCGGCGCGCAGCCCCTCTTCGAGGGTGGGTTCGGCGATCTCGGAGAGCGGCAGCAGCACGCGGCCCCCTGGGCTTCGCTCGGCACTGATGGTGTCGATCAGGCGGGCAGCGAGCTCGGCACCCGTGAACTCGGGCGGCACGAGATCCACCGCAAAGCCGGCTGTCGTGAGCGCGGCGGCTGTCGCCGGACCGACGGCGGCAACGCGGGCAGAGCCAGGGCGGGCTCCCGCCGCGATGAGCGCCTGGGCGCCGTGCACGCTCGTCACCGCGACCCAGTCGAATGCTCCGCGGTTGAGCTGCGTGACGGATTCCTCCAGCGGGGCGTTATCGCGCGGGGGCACCTGCTCGATGAGGGGCACGAGCGCTGCCTGCGCGCCGTGCTCTGCGAGGAGCAGAGCCATCGCCTCGCCGCGCTCCCCGCCGCGCGGCACGAGCACGGGTCTGCCTCCGAGCAGCCGCGCGAGGGGCTGCCGGTCAGGCTGCACATCGGTCTGCGGGGCGTCCGTCATCGCGCGGCTCCGAGCGGGGCGAGCTGTTCGGCACCGCGAGCGAGGAGTTCCCGTGCGACCTGGCGGCCGAGTTCGGTCGGTGCTGCGCCGTCGGGCATACTCGCGTCCCACGGCAGCGAGGCCGCGGCGGTGAGCTGTTCGCTGCCGTCGAGCCGGTAGACGGTGGCGGTGAGGGTGAGGATCCCGTCCGCAATGCTGCCAGACGCGCCGATCGGCGCGGCACAGCCCGCTTCGAGGGTGCCGAGCAGCACGCGCTCGGCGATCGCCTCGGCGCGTGCCTGCGGGTCATTGAGCGCGGCGAGCGCCTGCGCGAACGGCGCGGACTCGGCGTCGGCGGCGCGGACCTCGATCGCGAGCGCACCCTGACCGGGAGCCGGCGGGGCGACGTCGAGCGCGAATCGCTCGGAGATCGCGTCACCACGGCCGATCCGGTCGAGGCCGGCCGCCGCGAGCACGACGGCGTCGAGATCCGCGTCGACGCGCGCGAGCCGTGTATCGACGTTGCCGCGGATGTCGGAGACCGCCAGGTCGGGGCGGCGAGCGAGCAGCTGCGCGGCGCGGCGCGGCGATCCGGTCCCGACCTTCGCCCCGATCGGGAGGGTCCCGAGCGTGAGACCGTCGCGTGCGCAGAGCGCGTCGCGCGGATCCGCGCGCACCGGCACGGCACCGAGCGCGATGCCGTCGCAGGGTCCGGTCGGGAGATCCTTGAGCGAGTGCACGGCGAGGTCGCACTCCCCCGCGACGAGTGCCTCGCGCAGCGCGCTCACGAAGACGCCGGTGCCGCCGAGCTGCGCGAGCGGGGCACGCGAGACGTCGCCCTGGGTCGCGATGATCACGAGCGCGACGTCGACCCCCGTGGCGTCGGCGATCGCCTCGGCGACGCGCGTGGTCTGGGCGACGGCGAGCGCGCTGCCGCGTGTGCCGATCCGGAGCAGCCCAGGGGCCGCGGCGAGGGGCCCCGCTGCACGGGTGACGCTGCCGGGAGTGTGAGTGGTGGAGCTGGTCATGCTGGAGATACCGGGCCTTCGGGGGTCGATGCGGTGGTGCGTTGGTGTGGATCAGTGCGGGGTACGACGCCGTGAGGAACGGCACCGTGAGGCGGGGCGCGGTGGGAGGCGGCGCTATCGCCGCGGTCGAGTGCGCGCAGCAACTCGGTTGCCGCTGCGCGGGCGCCGGGGATCACGGAGGCAAGCCCCGTACCGAACACCCAGTCGCCGGCGAGCGCGATGCCCGCGGGGGCGGCGATCCTGGGCGTGGGGCCGGGAGGGGCGCCGACGTGCCAGGGTTGCCTCGCCCAGTCGACGATGTGCTCGGGCGCGATGGCAATACCGAGGATCGCGCTCGCGTCCCTGCGGGCGAGAGCGACAGCCTCGTCGTCGCTGAGCCCCGCGGTCTCGGGGGCGAGACCCGCTCGCCCATACGATAACCGCAGAACGTGTGTGCCGGGGGCGACGTGCCCGGCACGGTCCGGCCACTTCGCGGTGACGTGTGTGAGCGCCTTCGCCGCGATCGGCTCGCCCGTCCCAGCGCCCGAGCCCGCGTCAGAACCAGCTCCAGCTCCAGCTCGAGCGGCGACGAGCGCGCCCGTGCCGCGGGGAGCCGCGTCAAGCCGTGCATCGGCGACCGCGAGCGCGATCACCTCGATGGCGTGCTCTGCAGGCGGGTCCTGGGCCGCCAGCGGGGCCGTCGACTGGGCCGCGTCTGCGTCCGTGCGAAGCGATCCGATGAGGGCATTCGCTGCTGCCTCGGGTACGGCAAGGACCACCCCGTCGCACCGCGTGACGAGCTCGCCCGTGTCATCGGCGAGGATCCACTGCGCGCCCTCGACCGATCCCACACCTGTTGCCGCGGCTGTTCCCGCGGCTGCTCCGGCGGCCGGCCCGGTGGCCAGCGAGGCGACCCGCACGCCGACACGCATCTCGACGCCGAGCCGCTCGAGGTCGGCCCTGAGTTCGGCGACGAGGGTCGTCATGCCGCCGGCGAGCGACGCGACCGCGCCGCCGGCGGCCAGACTCGCGTCGCGCAGCTCACGCGCTCCGCGCACGAGCGAACCCGTGCGCGCGACGGCGGCCTGCAGTCCGGGCACCGCGGAGAGCCGCAGCTGTTCCGGCCCCGTCGAGTAGACCCCCAGCGTGATCGGGCGCACGAGCCGGTCGAGCACCCGGCTGCCAGCGCGGCGGCGCACGAGCGCGGCAACGGTGGTGTCAGCTGGCAGGTTCCGCAGTCGCGGCAGCAGCGGCTCGAGCGCAGCTCGGATCGCGCCTGGCACGCCCAGGTGCCGCCGCGCGGCGGCGCTGAGAGGCCTCGCGGGGATCCCGAGCGCCCCGCCCGGCGGCAGCGGCAGCGCGCCGCCTGCGCCGACGACCCAGGCCCCCGCGGCGGCAGGCTGCACAATGTGCTCACTGAGTCCGAGCTCGGACAGCAGTCCGGCAACCGCGCCACCCCTGGTCGCGAATGCTTCAGCCCCCATGTCGAACTGGGCGCCTGCGAGATCGGTCGCGCGGAGCCGCCCGCCGAGCTCACGCTCCGCTTCGAAGACCGTCACGCGTGCGCCCGCGAGCGCGAGCTCCCGTGCAGCGACGAGGCCTGCGACGCCGCCGCCGACAACGGCGACGTGTGGGCTAGCGTGCATGCGCGAGCTGCACGATGCGCGTGAGCACATCGGGGTCGGTCGTTGGCGGGACGCCGTGGCCGAGGTTGAGGATGTGCGCCGGTGCCCGCTCGCCTCGCGCGAGCACATCGGCGACGTGCGCCTCAAGCACGGCGGGAGGTGCGCTGAGGAACGCCGGGTCGAGGTTTCCCTGGAGGGGGAAGAGGTCGCGCAGCCGGGCGCTCGCCTCGTCCAGCGGGAGCCGCCAGTCGACACCGACCGCATCCGGGTCGAGAGCGGCGAGCTCCTCAAGCAGGTGGCCCGATCCGACAGCGAAGTGGATCACGGGCACCCGCAGCTGCGTCGCCGCGTCCCGCGGGTTCGGGAACCTGAACTCGCGCGCCAGGCTGAGTGCGCGTCGCGATGCCGGGGCGACGTTCACACGGTACGCCTCCACGCTCAGCGAGCCCGCCCACGAGTCGAAGAGCTGCACGGCGCTCGCGCCGGCCTCGATCTGTGCTTCGAGGAAGACCGCGCTGAGATCCGCCGCCCACGCGAGCAGCTCTCGCCAGGTCTCAGGGTCCGAGTGCATGAGCGCACGCGCACGCAGGTGCTCGCGCGACGGCCCGCCCTCAACGAGGTAGGCGGCGAGCGTGAACGGAGCACCCGCAAACCCGATGAGCGGGGTCTCGCCGAGCTCGGCAACCGTGAGGGCGACGGCGTCGCGGATCGGTCCGATCGCCTCCCGCATCCGCTCGGGCGTGAACTCCGCCTTCACTCTGGCGACGTCCGCGGCGGTCCGCACGGGCTCAGCAAACACGGGGCCCGTGCCGGCGACGAGGTCGACGTCGACACCCGCGATGAGCAGCGGCACGACGATATCGCTAAAGAACACTGCGGCGTCGACACCGTGCCTGCGGACGGGCTGCAGCGTGATCTCGCTCGCCACCTCAGGGTTCAAACAGGCGTCGAGCATACGATGCTCAGATCGCAGTGCGCGGTATTCGGGGAGCGACCGCCCCGCCTGCCGCATAAGCCATACGGGGGCGCGTTCTGGCCGCTCGCCGCGGAGGGCTTTCACGAGCGGGGAGTCGCTCGTTGCGCCGGAGACAAGTGGGTGAGTTTCGCTGAGAAGTTTCATCGATCGAGATAGTAACCCATAGATCTGATGTGATAGATCAGATGTGTTCAGCTTGGGATGGTTTGCTGGGTGCCGACCCACGTACCGCCCGCTCGAACCGAGATCATTCCATGCTTATTTCGCTTTCCATCAGCCTCGATCGCGCCCCGTTTGAGCTCCTCGAGTCGCTCTCGAAGCGCTCAACAGAGATCGCTGCGGGGCTCGACGACCCCACGCTCACCGCCGGCTCCGTCGTCGTGGCCACGTGCAACCGGTTCGAGGTGTACGCGGAAACCGGGCAGGATCGCAGCGCCGAGATCCTCGCGCGGGTTGCGGCCGCCGCACACATCGACGCGGCGGAACTCAGAGCCGTCGCGGCCCTCGCGACCGAGCACGCCACCGCCCAGCACCTGTTCGCGGTCGCGGCCGGCCTCGAATCCGCGGTCGTCGGCGAAAGCGAGATCGCCGGCCAGGTCAGGCGCGCGCACGACGACGCCCGCGATCGCGGCACACTCACCCACGACCTCGAGCACCTGTTCCGCACCGCAACGCGCACCTCGCGCGACGTCGGGCACCGCACCGACATTCGCTCGGCCGGCCGCTCGCTCGTGCGGCTCGCGCTGCGGATCTCCGAGGCCCGGGTACCCGACTGGGGCACCGTGCGCGTGCTCCTCATCGGCACCGGTGCCTACGCTGGCGCGACGGTGACCGCGCTCCGGGCCCGCGGCGTCGAGACGATCCGCGTGTTCTCCCCCTCCGGCCGCGCCGAAGCCTACGCCGAACAGCACGACCTCGCCGTGACGCACCGGGACGATCTGGGGGCCGCGTTAGCCGAGGCCGACCTCGTCATCGCGTGCACCCGTGCGGAGGAGCCGGTGCTCACCGCCGAGATCCTCCGCCCGATCGCCGACCCGCACCGCGCTCGCCTGCTCATCGACCTCGGCATGCCGCGCAACATCGATCACGCGGTGGCCGAGCTGCCCGGCATCGACCTACTCGACATCGAGGGGATCGCGAAGCACGCACCCGTGGCGGAGCTCAGCGCCGCAGCAGAGGCGCAGGAGATCGTGAGCCAGGCCGCGGCAGAGTTTTCCGCTTCGCGCGCCGAACGCGACGCCCTCCCTGCTCTGCTCGCGCTCCGCACCCACGTCTTCGGGATCCTTGAGGACGAGCTTTGCCGCGCGAGGATCGCCTCTGGCTCCGCTGCGGATGCCTCAGCGGGCTCCGCCACAGACGCGGCCACAGGCGAGGCCGCAGACGCCGCGCGTGCCGGTTCCGCTGCCGGTTCCGCTGCCGCTCGCACCGCGGAGGTCGAGGCTGCCCTGCGTCGCTTCACCGGCAAGCTCCTCCACACCCCGATGACGCGGATCCGCTCGCTGGGCCGCGAGGGCCGCGTGCCCGACGCCGCGGAGGCGCTGGAAACGCTGTTCGGCATCGATCCGGCAGCCCTCGGCAGCGGCCACGAGTAACCGGGGCACCCGTGTCAGCGACTAGCTCAGCCGCCGCGCCTTGCCCCGAACGAACACGAGCATCACGAGCCCACTAAACATGAGCAGCACCGTGGCCGGCCCGGCAAGCTCGAGACTCAGGCCCGCGCCACCGCCGTCACCGTGCGCGTCGATGCCACCGGTTGCGAGAAAAGTGCTCGGGTCTGTGAGGCCGTGAAGCAAGACCGCCCAGATGAGGTTGCCCGTCACCCGCATGACGAGGTACATGAGCACACCGAATACGAAGGTGTAAGCGAGCGTGCCAAGCACGGTGTTCAGCGACTGCCCGGTGAAGATATTCACGGCGTGCATCGCCGCGAACAGCAGCGAGGACACCGCCACCACGACCCACTCGGAGTAGCCGCCGCGTCGCAGCAGGGAGACCGTTAGGCCGCGAAAGAGCAACTCTTCGGAGAGCCCGATGAACAGTCCCGACGCAAACGCCATCGCGACGACCCCTGGGCCGTACGCGCCGTAGTCGATCCCGATGAGTCGCAGCACGATCGGCAGCATGACGACAGCGGGCGCGAGCCACATCCACCAGGAACGCCCGACCGGCTGCGCGGTGAACAGCGGGCGCGGCAGCCAGCCGAGCGACCACGCGAACGCGAGCAGCATCACCGCCCCGATCATGACGGGCAAGCCGAGGCTGGCGAACACGCTGCCCGGCGTCGCGAAGACGTTCTCGGCTACGAGTTCTCGGGTAACCGGCAGAAACACGAACGGGGCAAGCTGATAGGCCACCGCATACCCAGCGACTACGAGCAGCGCCCGCCACCAACCGCCCCGACCCCAAAACGTGCGCCAGCGGGATTCCCCGCGTCCGGTGTCCGATTCGTGCATGGCGATCCCCCGTTCGCGAACGCCGCCGGCCGGCTGCGTCTGTGCGGAAAATCGTACTCCTTGCGAGCCCGCACGAAAAGCGGTTCTTCACATCCCAGGGTGTGCGTCCGGTGCGCCCGGTGCGCCGCGGGGTCCTGCCGCGCGGGGTCCTGCCGCGCGGGGTCCTGCCTCGATTCCTCTCCGCCCCGATTAATTCAGACCGACCCTTACGAAGGCCACAGAGGGGTCGGAATGGATTAAACGGGGGGGGTGCGGATGCATGCCGGGAGGTGGGCCGGGCATCACGGCGCGAGCGCGGCGGTGGGTCGGGCGGGCGGATGCCCCGGAGCGAGGCTGCCGCGGACGGCTGCACGGGATCGCGGCTGCCGTGGGCGCCTCCGCGGTTTGGCGCGTTAGCCCGCCGAGAGTCGTTCGGCGACGCTGGCCCGGACGACCGCGTGAATCTGCTCGGGGGTGCCCGAGGCGTCGACGACGAGGAAGCGGTCGGGTGAGGCAGCCGCGAGCTCGCGGTACGCGCTCCGCACGGCCTCGTGGAACTGCTGCGCTTCGGCCTCAAGGCGGTCGTCATCACGCGATGCGCGGCGCGTGGCCGCGACCTCGGGTGCGAGGTCGAAGAGCACGGTCAGGTCGGGCCAGAGCCCCTGGGTTGCCCATTCGCTGATGCGCCGCACCTCGTCGACGTCGAGCACACGGCCCGCGCCCTGATAGGCGAGGGAGGAATCGATGTAGCGATCCTGCACGACGACCGCGCCGCGAGCGAGCGCCGGGCGCACGATCTGGGCGATGTGCTGCGCGCGATCCGCCGCGTACAGCAGCGCCTCCGCGCGCGGATCCACCGCCCCAATCTCGTCGCCGCCGTGCAGCAGGATTCTCCGCACCTCAACGCCGAGCGGGGTGCCGCCTGGCTCGCGCGTGCGCACCACCTCACGGCCCTCGCCCGTCAGCCAGTCCTCGAGCAGGGCTGCCTGCGTCGTCTTCCCGACGCTGTCCCCGCCCTCGAGCGTGATGAACATGCGCCGGCTACTCCGCAGCTGCCGCAGCAGCCTCGGCTGCTTCTGCGGCCTTCTTCGCGGCGTTCGCCTTGCGGGTCTCGGCCGCCTTCTTCGCGGCAGCCGAGCGGGCCGGGTCAACAGCCTTCTTCGCAGCGGCGGTCTTCGAAGCTGGCTTTTTGGCAGCCGTCTTCTTCGCGGGAGCCTTCTTCGCGGGAGCCTTCTTCTTCTTGGCCGGGCCCTTCGCGCGCTTGATTGCGAGCAGGTCGATCGCGCGCTCGAAGGTGATGTCCTCAACGGAGTCGCCGCGCGGGATCGTCGCGTTCGTCTCACCGTCAGTAACGTACGGACCGAAGCGGCCGTCCTTCACCTTCACGGGCTTGCCGCTCACAGGGTCAGCTTCGAATTCCTTCAGCGAGGAGCTTGCCTTCTTCGCGCCGTACTTCGGCTGCGCGAGCACCTCGAGCGCGCCGGGCAGGTCGATCGAGAAGATCGCGTCCTCGCTCGGCAGCGTGCGGGTGTCGGAGCCCTTCTTCAGGTACGGGCCGTAGCGACCGTTCTGCGCGGTAATCGGGTCGCCCGACTCGGGATCGTTGCCGACGGTACGGGGTAGATCGAGCAGTGCGACGGCGGTGTCGAGGTCGACGGTCGCCGGATCCATCGTCTTGAACAGCGACGCGGTGCGCGGCTTCTCGCCCTTTGGCAGCTCCTCGTCCTCGTTCGGCAGCTCCTGCACGTACGGGCCGAAGCGGCCGTTCTTCGCGATGACGCGCTTGCCGGTGACCGGATGCAGGCCGACGACGCGATCCTCGAGCGGCTCGGCGTCCGCGAGCTCGTGCGCGCGCGCCGGTGTGAGCTCGTCAGGAGCCATGCCGTCGGGAATGTTCACGCTGCGCGGCTTGAGCTCGCCGTTCTCGTCGACCTCGCTCTTCTCGTCGTACACCTCGAGGTAGGGGCCGTACTTACCGTTGCGGAGTGAAATCTGGTCGTCGATGCGGATCGTGTTGATCGCGCGCGCGTCGATCTCGCCGAGGTTATCGACGACGCCGCGGAGTCCCGGGTGGTTGTCGCTGCCGAAGTAGAAGTCCTTCAACCAGGCGGAGCGGTCGGTCTTGCCTGCGGCGATCTCGTCGAGGTCGCTCTCCATCTCAGCGGTGAAGTCGTAGTCGACGAGCGCCGCGAAGTGCTCCTCGAGCAGCCGCACCACGGAGAACGCGATCCAGCTCGGCACGAGGGCCTGGCCCTGCTTCGACACGTAGCCGCGATCCATGATGGTGCTCACGATGGCGGAGTACGTCGAGGGGCGGCCGATGCCGAGCTCCTCGAGGCGCTTCGTGAGGCTCGCCTCGGTGTAGCGCGGGGGCGGGCTCGTCTCGTGCTTCTTCGCCTGCGGCTCGTTGATGCCGAGCTGCTGGTTCTCGACAAGCTGCGGGAGCGAGACGTTCGCCTTGTCGGCGTCGCCGCGCTTCTCGTCCTTGCCTTCTTCGTAGGCGAGGAGGAAGCCGGGGAAGGTGATGACGGTGCCGCTCGCGGTGAATTCCGCGTCAGTGGATCCGTTGTTTTCTGCCACCGCGACGCCGACGGTGACCGTCGCGGTTGAGCCCTTCGCGTCTGCCATCTGGCTGGCGACCGTGCGCTTCCAGATGAGGTCGTAGAGGGCGAACTCACCCTGCGTGAGCGTGCCCTTGAGCTCGCTCGGGCGTTCGAAGACGTCGCCAGCGGGGCGGATTGCCTCGTGCGCCTCCTGGGCACCCTTCGACTTGCCGGTGTAAACGCGGGGGGCGTCGGGCACGGTCTCTGCTCCGTAGAGCGCCGCTGCCTGCGAGCGTGCAGCCTCGACTGCCTGCTTCGAAAGCGTGGGCGAGTCGGTACGCATATAGGTGATGTGACCGTTTTCGTACAGCGACTGCGCGAACGACATGGTCTGGCGCGAGCTGTAGCGGAGCTTTCGCGAAGCCTCCTGCTGCAGCGTCGACGTCGTGAACGGAGCGGCGGGGCGGCGCGTGTGCGGCTTGGTTTCGAGCGAGCGCACGGCGGCCTTCGGGCCCGCTTCCAGCGCACTTGCGAGCACCTCGGCGCGCGTGCCGTCAAGCGCGATCGCTCCGGCCTTCACTGCCTTCGGGCTCAGCTGGCCGCTGTCGTCAAAGTCGCCGCCGGAGGCGACGCGCTTGCCATCGAGGCGCACGAGCTTGGCCTCGAACGGCACGCGGTCGACCGCGTCATCAGCAGGCTCGAACCGGGCGTCAATGCTCCAGTACTCGGCGGAGGTAAAGGCGAGACGCTCGCGTTCGCGGTCCACCACGAGACGTGTCGCTGCGGACTGCACGCGGCCCGCCGAAAGCTTCGGGGCAACCTTGCGCCAGAGCACCGGCGAGATGTCGTAGCCGTAGAGCCTGTCGAGAATACGCCGGGTCTCCTGGGCGTCGACGAGGGCGATGTCGAGGTCGCGAGTGTTGGCCTTGGCCTCTTCGATCGCTTCCTTCGTGATCTCGTGGAAGACCATGCGGTGGACTGGCACCTTCGGCTTCAGCACTTCAAGCAGGTGCCACGCGATGGCCTCACCCTCGCGGTCCTCATCAGTTGCGAGCCACAGCTCGTCCGCATCTTTCAGGGCCCGCTTGAGCTCGGTGACCGTCTTCTTCTTGTTGTCGTTCACGACATAGTAGGGAGTGAAGCCGTCTTCGACATCAACGCCGAACTTGCCGAAGGGGCCCTTTTTGAGCTCGGCAGGGAGTTCTGAGGGCTCGGCAAGATCTCGAATGTGCCCGACGGAGGCGACGACGTGATAGTCGTCTCCGAGATAACCACCGATCGTGCGTGCCTTTGTCGGCGACTCCACGATGACAAGCTTCTTGCCCACGGCACTCCAATTCTTGCGTTCACATCCCGTACACGCGATTCGTCGCGCAGGGTTCCCTGCACGGCAACGATACACACAGTCACGTGAGAATCTGTCATTCTTCTGGCTGCCCGACGCCCTGGGCATAGTCCTGGCGACCTTTCAGCAACTTGATTGCCGACGCCGGGGAGAATGGAAATCCGTGAACCCGGCACGCATAGCTTGGACACGGGTTATCCTGAACTGCACCGAGTCCCCTCTATTTAAAGGCCCCCACGTGAGCGCTAGTTTCTTCGCCCTTCTCGACGACATCGCGGTGCTCGCGCGCGCCGCGGCCGCGTCAATCGACGATGTTGTTGCGGGTGCGGCCAAGGCTTCTGCAAAGGCCGCTGGCGTGGTCATTGATGACGCTGCGGTGTCGCCGCAGTACGTGCAAGGCTTGACGCCGAAGCGGGAGCTCCCAGTGGTCTGGAAGATCACGCGCGGCTCCCTGATGAACAAGGCCCTCATCATCATCGGCATCATGCTGTTGAGCACGTGGGCACCCTGGATCTTTCCGTGGCTGCTGATCTTGGGCGGCACCTACCTCGCTTACGAGGGAGCCGAGAAGGTGTGGCACTGGATTCGGCCCGCCCATTCGGGCGAAGCAGGAGTCGAGCAGGTCGTCGAGCGCACCGCCACTGATGAAAAACAGATGGTGTCGAGCGCGGTTCGCACCGACCTCGTCCTGAGTATCGAGATCATGCTCATCTCGCTCGCGAACATCGAGGCCTCTTCCTGGGGCATTCGTCTCGCCACGCTGATCGTCGTCGGGCTCCTGATGACCGTCGCGGTCTACGGCACCGTCGCCCTGCTCATCCGCATGGACGATGTGGGCTTCTGGCTCATGAAGAAGCCCGCGCGCTGGCTGAAGTCAATCGGTACGGGCCTTGTCCGAGCGATGCCGTGGGTATTCAAGGGGCTCACCGTCGTTGGCGCGCTCGCGATGCTCTGGGTCGGCGGGCATATCTTGCTCGTGAATCTCGGCGAGGTAGGCTTCACGGCTCCGTACGAGGTTGTCAGTTCGATCGTTGGTGCGGTCAGCGCTCCTGGCATTGTCACCTGGTTCATCGATTCTGGCCTTTCTGCAGTCTTTGGTCTCGCGTGGGGCGCGGTTGTGATGCTCGTGCTCGCGGTTGTCGCGCGGCTGCGGTTCAAGAAGCCCGTCACGCACTAGCTCCTCGCCGGCGAGAGTTCACTACATTCAGGTTCGGAGGGCCGGCGCGGGCCTCACGACTCACCGAGATCACTCCCAGCTGCACAGTCACACGCACTCGCGCGTCGAGCGCGGCTTCGTCGAGCTCACAGCGAGCCACTGCCGCACCGTGCAGCACGGCAACCTCGGCCGCCAATTCGCAGGGCCCAACGTCGACGGCTGCCGCTCGGCCGAGCAACGCATCTGCTGCGGCGAGGGCACCAGCGTCCGCGGCGTTCGCGGCACGAGCCCCCGCGACCACCGCGTTTGAGGCGACAAGCACTGGCACCCCGAGAAGCAGTGTTCCCGCAGCGACTCCGACCATCAGCGGCACACTCATGAGTCCACCCGCTGGTGTTGGAAGATAACCGTTCCATTCAAGCGGTCTGGGCTTGAGCCCTCGGCCACAGCGGCGCACCCATGCCCGGTCACCGACAGCGTCGCAAGCAGTCCGGCCTTCGGGCCGGAACTCGCAGTGACGCAGAGAACCCGGCCATCACCGTCACGCGAAATGCGCGGGTCTCCGCTGAAGCTCTCGAGGCGGGCTGCGGCGAGCGCACTGTCGCCTCGGGCTTCGAGTCTGGCGAGGTCGCCCGCCAGCGCGGTGAGGCTGACCCGTTGTGCGGCGATCTGCACGCTCCCCACGACGAGACCCAGCACCAGCAGCACCGCCGGCACAGTGATGGCGAACTCCGCGGTGACTGACCCGCGCGAGTCCGCGACGAGTGCTGTGCCGAGCGCTGCGATGCGCCGGCGCAGCCGCACGCTCCGTGGCCGTGTCTGCCCCCGCATCAGCGCGTTTACCCCGCACTCCCCAGCGCGTTTTGTACGAGCGACAGCAGCATCGCCCGCACCTCTTCGGAGCGCATAATCACGATGAGGAGCCCCGCGAATGCAACCGCTGCAACTATCACCAACGCATACTCTGCCGTGACCGCGCCCCGTTCGTCCTCACGGAGAGACGCGGCCCGGCCGGATCTCAGCGTCCGCAGGAATCCGCTCCGCGTCGCCCTGAAGATCTCCACAAGGTACGCACTGCGCAGCCAGGGCAACCGTCGAGGCCAGGCCATCCGGGGTTGCCGTCGCAGCCCGGGCAGCCGGGGGCTCCGCGGCAATCGTTGCAGCGGCTGCCTCTGGGGCAGCGAGACCGGCTCAGTGCCTGCGGCCGGGAACCCCAGGGACCTGAGCAGCAGCCGCTCCTCAGTATCGGTTGCTGTCTCGGTTGTGGCCTCGGCGGTACCTCGGGACTCGAACCCCGTACGGTTTCGTGCTGCTGCTCTCTCCGGGGTGCGGCCCTTCACTGTTGTCGTGTGTGAGTGCATCGTTGATCTCCTCGTGTTTCTGTTTCTGTTTCGGTTTCCGGTTCTGGTTCTGGGGTTGTTGACGACTGAGAGCCGAGCTGTTGCACGGTCTTGATGCTTGGTGCGTCTGGGGTCGATATTCACCGAGGCGGGGGCGGCGTAGCGCTGCGGGTTGCTAAATGTGGACGGGACGAGCGAAAACTGCTGCGGTCGGCCAATGTGGGGAAAGCTCCGGTGGTGAGCCCCAGCCGCGGCGCTCACCTGAGCAGTAGGTCACCGAGCAACGTCACGATGACGGGAACAACACCGATCGCGACGAATGACGGGAGCACACAGCACGCGAGCGGAATCAGGATGCGCACTCCCAGGCGCTCCGCCTCACGCTCGAGCTGCGACTGAGTCGCTGCCCGGAGCTTATTCGCGGCGTCCACTAGCAGAGGCGATGCTGACACTCCCACCGCGGTTGCCGTCGCGAGCGCGCTCGCGAGTGGCCTACCTGCTCGCAGGCTTGCAAACTCGATCCACTCGGCGCGGCAGTCGGAGGCCGCGTCAGCCACTCTCCGCAGCGCTTCGCTCGGCGGAGCCCCACCAGCCAGAGCGATCCACATCAGCTCGCACTCGAGCCCAGCTACCCGGTCCAGTCCCGCGACCTGCCCGGTCAGGGAGTTTGCCCAGCGCAGACCGAGGTACTGCAGCAGCAGGCCACCGATGAGCAACACTCCCCCAAGCGGCGTGAAGAACACCGGGAGCGGATCAAATCCCAAGAGAAACCCGACCGCGACGGCCGCGAGCGGGAGCCACCCGACCAGTCGCGCGGTCATTCGGGGGCCCGCAAGCAGCACCTCTCGTTTCTGTTCCACATCCGCAACCCCGTTGAGGGCCGCAGCGATCCGGTCAAGCGCGGGCGCAAACGGGGCCCCGCTCGTCTCAGCGAGCATCCATGCAGCCCCGAGCACCCGCCACTCAGGGCCGTCAACGCGCGCAAACGCCGCCCCCACCCCGCTTCCGTCGCCAACCAGCCTCGCAACCTCGATCGTCTCGGATCCTCTGAGGTCCTGCGCGACCGCCGACACAGTTTGCGTGGGTGACATTCCGCCGCGCAGCAACGCCGCGCAGCGCGTCGCCGTGGCCGCAGCCGTCACGGCAGCAGCGGGCGAGGCAGCAGCAGTCAGTGCCGCTGGCTCAGCGTCCTCCCGCTCGCGTCGCTGCGAGCCACTCCCCGGCCGCCAGAACTTGTGGCCCGCGCTACGTCGCCTCCGCCGCATAGGCACCCACCTCCAGCGTGCCGCCGCGGTTAAGCCGTAACGCTCCCAATTGTTCGATCCGGTGCGCGCCACCACCTCGGCTCACATGCACGATGAGGTCAAGCGCCATCGCCTGCCTCGCGAGCGTCTGCGGGCTCAGACCCGCAAGCATCCCGAGCGCCTCCAGCCTGGCCGGGACATCGGCGATGCTGTTCGCGTGCAGGGTGCCAGCCCCGCCCTCGTGCCCGGTGTTCAGCGCCGACAGCAGGGTAACGATCTCAGCACCCCGGCACTCGCCCAACACGATCCGGTCGGGTCGCATCCTGAGCGTTTCACGCAGTAGGCGTTCCAAGCCGATCTCCCCGGCCTGCTCGATATTCGCCTGTCGCGCTTCGAGGGCAATGTGATGGGCGTGGTCTGGCCGTAACTCGGCAACGTCTTCGATCGATACGATCCGTTCGTGGGGCGCAACGAGCGCGAGCAGCGCGTTGAGCAGCGTGGTTTTGCCGCTCCCGGCGCCTCCGGTGATGAGGAGATTTTGCCGCTCGGCGACGCTTCGTTGCAGGAGCGCCGCCTGCCGCGGTGAACACAAACCACCGCCCGCCAGCTCAGCGAGTGCGGGCACCCGCAGCGCGGGGAGCCGCAGTGACAGCACCGGGCCGGCAACTGCCACGGGATCGAGAACGGCGTGCGCGCGGATCCCATCGCCCAACCGCACATCGGCGACGGGGTTCAGTTCGTCAAGGTGTCGCCCGCCAGCGGCGATCAGCGCAATCGCGAGCCGGCGAACCTCAACAGCCGGGGTCGCCCACCCGTCAACTCGCGCCGCGCCGCGTCCCCGATCCACCCACAGCTGCCCCGTGCCGTCACGAACATGCACCATGAGATCGCGCACCTCTGGGTCGTCGAGCAGCGGGAGCAGGCCGCCCAGCGCACGCCGGGCATCGCTGCCGAGAGCGGCGGATCTGTGAAGCGCGGTGCGGGATTTTCTGGGGTCCATCCCTCGAGGAAAGCCTGTCGGGCTCGCACTGCCAAGAGCAAACATGCGAATGTGGACAGCTCCCCCGCCACACCCACTTTCGGGGGGTCTGGGTGTAAAGCTTTGGGGTCTAGCATTGAGCCAGACAATGATGTTTTGGGACCGGAACCAAAGACTCATGAGAAGCTGCGTGTCTGCGTTATAGGACGCGGCATTCTGCGCATCCTATAAGCAAGGTGAGATCTTCAGGCAAGATCATGGCACAACAGTGCAACTCGATTCCGCTGACGAGACAGCACTCGGTTCCCGGCGGCCTTGTAGCCCTAGTTCGCTCCACCCAGCTGCTATCGGGTTCGGTACTCTGCGAAGCGAAGTTTAGTTGACCTCGAAGACCGCTTCGACTTCGACGGGAGCGTTCTGCGGGAGCTGCGGAACCGCCAGGGACGTGCGTGCGTGGTTACCGATCTCGGAACCAAATGCGACTCTCAGGAGATTGCTCGCGCCATCAATAACACTCGGTTGAGCAAAGAATCCCGGGGCACTCGCGACATACCCGTTGAGCTTGACGACGCGTGAGATCCTGCTCAAGCCAACGGCCTGCTCGACCTGGGCAAGGAGGTTGAGCGCAGCAAGCTCTGCGGCCAGCGCTCCTTCCTCAACTGAGAGATCCGCCCCCACGAGCCCGTGGCATGACAGCTGTCCGTCGAGCTTTGGAATCTGTCCAGAGACAAATAGAAGGTTTCCCGTGAGTACGGCGGCCGAATATGCGTAGTTTGGTGGTGCCGCAAGGGGCAATGACAAGCCTCGGGCTGCGAGATTTTGGATGATCTGGTTAGGCATGAGGCCTTCTTTCTCAACGATCTTAGATGCCCTCAATCTAAACCCGTCAGCAGCGATCTATCCCACTTCTTGCTATGCCCATTTGGGTATTAAATAGTTCACTTTAGGACTTAGACAGGTATCTAACGGGCTGGCATACTGAAATCCATCGAGCAAGCCTGAACGGCGCAGAGAACACCCTCTGGACACACCGAACTTTAGAGGCTCGAAGAATCTCAAAGACGAGAAGGACGGAGACAACCGCAATGAGTCTGGTGAACGGTCAAAGGAACATGGAGGCGCGGGAGGATCTCTCTACCCAACAATTAGCTCTCCCCTCCGGCGCAAAGCACGGACCAACGCTAGGGGCGGTCCTCACTTCACCCGGAGCCAAAGCCGTTATGGGCATCCTCATCGCGCTCGCCCTATGGGAACTCGTCGTTCGCATCTTCGATTTCCCGGCGTATCTTCTCGTTGGGCCGATATCCGCCTTCGCGGAACTCTTTTCACGCCCCGAGTTCTATTTGTCCCACAGCTGGGTGACTCTCACAGAGGCACTCGCGGGTTTCGCGCTCGGAGCAGCACTCGGCGTGCTCTTCGGCGCGATTCTCTATTACCTCCCGTTTCTGCGCCATTTCGTCTACCCAATGCTCATTGCTGTCGATACGATCCCCAAGGTCGCGCTCGCTCCACTATTTATCCTCTGGTTCGGATTCGGTTTTGAATCAAAGGCATTCGTGTCGATGCTCATCGCGTTCTTCCCGTTAGTGATCAACACCTATGAGGGCCTCTCTTCAGTGCCCGCAGAGCTCAAAGAACTCGCACGAATAAACCGGGCATCAACGTGGATGCGGATGAGCAAGATTGAGTTCATCTATGCGTTGCCCTACGTGTTCACGGGAATGAAGATCGCGATCTCAATAGCAGTCGGCGGCGCAGTGGTCGGCGAGTTCATTGCAGGCTCGAGCGGCCTGGGCTACGTCATCTTGTTGGCGAATAGTCAGGTGAATCTACCCTCGATGTTCGCCGCATTCATGGTTCTAGCCCTGATCTCACTCCTATTGTTTGCCCTGGTGGATTTCATCGGTAGAAAGCTCGTGCCCTGGAGAAGTTTTGTCAAGTAACCAGCGTCAAAGAAGACCATTCGATTACTCCTTGAAAGGAACACTACAGTGCAGAAGACGATGAGACAGCGCTTTGCCGCTGCCACCACGATTGCGGCCACCTCAGCGCTACTCCTCTCCGCTTGCAGCTCCGGCTCACCGAGCGGCTCCGGCGACCAGGAGCTGGAAAATGCAGTGCTCATGATGGGCATCGCATTCACCCCTCGTCACGCCCCACTTTTTGCTGCGAAAGATCAAGGATTCTTTGAGGAAGAAGGCATCGATCTTGAGATTATGCCTGGCACGGGTTCCGCTAACGCGGTCTCCGCTGTGGATTCTGGAAAGGTCGACTTTGCCTGGGCAGATTTCGGAGTCACAATGCTAAGCATCGCCCAAGGCAGCAAGGTGAAGCAGGTCAATCTTTTGCAAGGTTCGAGCACCTACGCAGTCGTCGCGCTAGAGAAAAGCGGCATCACAGATTGGGATGACCTCAAGGGCAAGACCGTTGCGACAGAAGCCAGCGGCGCCATGCCTGCTATGTGGCCCATCGTGCGCGACAATCTCGGCTTCTCCGAAGGCGACGTCGAAGTCATCCACGCAACCGGCGACGCGAAGGTTCCTGGCCTCCTCGCTGGCCAGTGGGACGCGAACTTCGCCAACGCGACCACAGACGTTCCCGGCTTTATCGACCAGGGAGAAGATCCGGTCGTGCTCCCCTGGGCGGATCAGGGCCTCAGCGTCTACGGAGATGGCATTCTCGCGAATGACAAGACACTCACAGAGCGCCCTGAGCTCGTAAAAGCGTTCAATCGCGCTGCTACTAAGGGATTTATGTGGGCCTGCGCCAACGTACCTGAGACTGTGAAGAGCTTCAACAACCAGATCGCCGGCTTCAGTGAGACAGCACTCACGACGGCAATTGAGATGCAGTGTGACGCTCGTTGGAACGATGAGAACGAGTCAGTCGGACTTGGACATATGAGCGATGAAGGCGTGCAAAAGCTCATCGATCTCGGAGGAAAGTACCTCGGCCTGGAAAACGCCGCAGAGATTTCTCCCGCAGACATCTACAGCAGCGACTTCGTTGACCCTGTTGCCATAGATGAGCAGATTACAAGCCCCCGGAACTGACGCTTCGCCACAGACCTTAGGATTCAAAATGAGTACAACCCAGCCGGTCATCGATATCAAGAACGTTGGTATGACCTACAAGTCCCGTGAAGGCGGAGAAGTCACGGTTCTCGACAACTGCGATTTTTCGGTGCAGAGGGGGGAATTCATCTCCATCGTCGGACAGTCGGGGAGTGGCAAGACCACTTTGCTCCGAATCATCGCTGGACTGCTAGAGAATACGCAGGGCGAGGTTCTGGTCAAGGGAAATCCCGTCGCAGATTCACTACGGGAGCTCGCGATGGTGTTTCAGAACCCGGTGTTGCTACCGTGGCGCAACAACCTCGCAAATATTTTGCTTCCAATGGAGTTCCGCAAGGCGGTCACTCCCGAAGTCAGGAAGTACGCCCAGCACTTGCTGGATATGGTCGGCCTGTCCGGGAGTGAAAAACGGTATTCGTACGAACTCTCCGGAGGCATGCAGCAGCGTGTGTCCATCGCTCGCGCGCTCGTCTCCCGGCCCGAAATCTTATTGATGGATGAGCCTTTCGGCGCTCTCGACGCCATGACTCGGGACACGATGAACATCGAACTGCAACGCATCTGGAAGGAGACCAATCAATCAGTATTGTTTATCACGCATTCGATATCCGAGGCCGTCTGGTTGGGTGATCGTGTGCTGGTCATCGGGGACCGCCCGGGCCGAGTGATTGCCGATATCAAGATAGATATCCCCCGCATGCGAACCAAGGAGTCTCGTTTTACTCCCGATTTCGCTAACTATGTGAGCGAAATCGAGACTCTCATTGGAGCGCCTGGCGCAATCAGCTAGCGCTTCGCTTTTCACACATCTAAAACCACACCACGGCACCGGAGGTACACGTGCGACTGAACAACGACACCTTACGTATTACTGAAGAGTTCGGCCTCGACCCCACAGAGAATCTACTCTTCACCAACATTCGGCGCGATTCAAGCAAGATCGTGAAGCCGATCGTTGCAGAGGTTGAAGGACAGAGCATTCTGTTGGTACGGCAGCAGGAGTCTGGCGGTGTGCTCGCCGCAAATATTCCTGCTGAACGCGTTCGGTTCCACACCGGATGGGTGACGTTCGACCGACGCCTCGTCGAAGGCTTCGACGTCGCGCCGAACCTACCGAGTCTCATCGCAGAGCTTTCAAAGGGTGAGCAGGTTCAGGTAGCACCCGGCATCTGCCTTGCCCATCTCCAAGAGTTTCAGGACCATAAGGGTGTGTCGATAGCGGTTGAAGAGGATCCGCTCGACAGCCTCCCGGTAACGGTCTATCGCTTTGCCGTGGCCTCGGTCCTGGAGCAGTTTGCCGGATGGCGCGCAGCAGGCGTTGAGTTCGGCCTCGACTTCGTGAAAAAGTTCCCGGGGCTTGAGGGGATCGATGCATATCTTGATTCGAACGTCGACACGCGATTCAGCGAGCTTGCAGCCGTAGCTACAGATCTCGGAGCGAGTGCGCTGTATCTCTCCGCTCCGCCAAACTTTTCCGAAGTCACTGGGTTCCAAGACGGAGAGGGGCTCGGCGCACTCTGGGAGCCCGGGTCAGAGAGCGTCTTCGTCATAGCAAGTGACGATGCACGTGCTATCGGAGGTGAGCCAGTAGCCCGCTACGCGTCCAGGGCACACGCTATACGAACATTGGTCACGGGGCCGGGGCTGGCAGTTGAAGAGGACTGGATAACTGCTTCCTTCGCTCAAACCCTCATTGCAGCCGGATTTGAACTGCGCAACGCGTCTACTCCGCTCGGGAACTGGCGCGACCTGCGTGACGTTGAGGACCTTGTCTTCCAAATCATTGCGGCGCGCGCGAGCACCAGCGCTATCGAAGGAGCTTTGGAGAACCTCAGCCAACGCCTCGCTGACGGTGGCGAGAGCACTGAGTATGAGGTTTATAGTGACTACCTCGATGGCTTACAAAAATTCCGGGTCCAGTACGAAGTACCGTTCGCCATCGAGCCGTATTTCACCAATCTTCACGCGTCTGACAGGACGCTGTTCCCAACGCCACCGGCAGCGGCTCGAATCACAGCAGCGAGTCGCTGCATCGAATTGGATGCTGGGGTCAAGATCACAGTTAACGGTGTTGTTCTCGCTACCTCAGACATGGCCCGAACGCTCACTCTCACTCCGGGGGCAACTCGCGCCTTTCGTGTCTTGACCGATGTGATCCGCGAGAGCATCATTCCTTCAATCCGCCCTGGAGTGCCGGTGAGTGAGGTCCACTCGCAGGCGCTCACCTCGCTCACAGCTGTCCGAGTGGAGCTCGAGGACGCAGGAGTCCTGGACCCCCAAACCGACTTCGTTTCCTGGTACAAGAAACGCAACGTTGGCCACCTTATGGGCAAGCAAGAGTCGTTCGCGAACGAGCTCCGCCCCGGCTATTCACACGTGCTCCGCGTCGGGGATTACGGGGCCGCCGAGACACCATGGCGTTTTGGGAACGTTGGGATCAGCACCGAAGATCTCTGGTTCATCGGTGAAGAACGCACCTTCATCCTGACGCTGAGTTAGAGAAGCGGAGGCGCTGCGGGTGCGGGGTGATACTCCATGCCCGCAGCCCCTTCTCATCGCGCGCCGCGGCCCGAGCCAGCGGCGCATCTGCAATTGTGGGGGAAAGGGAGGAGGCAGAGTGTTCACTTTCGTGCAACTCAAGAGCTTCGTAGTGGTGGCAAAGGAGCTCCATTTTGGCAGGGCCGCTGAGCAGCTTCAGATGACGCAGCCGCCACTGAGCCGGCAGATACGCAAGTTGGAAGACGAGGTCGGCTTTGAACTGTTCGATCGAACCAAACGCCAGGTGACGCTCACGATCGCCGGAGAGACATTCCTCGATGAAGCAACGAAGCTTCTGGCTATCGCGGAGAAGTCCCAAGAGCTCGCCCGGCGTATCGCTGACGGAAAGGACGGATTGGTTTCAGTAGGACTGACGGGAATGGCAATTCTGGCGCTGCTCCCGACTCTACTCGATGACATCGGGGAGCATGCACCTCGTCTCAAAATCGAGGTCCAAGAGATGGTGACGCGCGATCAGATCGTCGCGGTACTTGGTGGCCAGATTGACGTGGGCCTTGTCCGACGTCCACCGGATGCCCCGGAACTAGACTCCGTGTTGGTGCATACGGAGGGGCTTGTTGCCGCTATCAGCAGCAGGCACCCTTTGGGAGTGACAAACGCTCCCGTCCGGGTGTCAGACCTTCGAGATGAATCATTCATCGAGTATCACCCGGTCCAGGCAGCGTACTTCCACGAACTCGTTCAGTCGGTCCTGCGCGATACTCCGGTGCACTACAGCCAGCAGGTCACCCAAGTCCACAGTGTGATCGCCCTCGCGGCCAACAACCACGGACTAGCTTTCGTCCCCGAGTCTGCAATGGCATTGCAGATGGCGGGCGTCGTATTTCGGCCGATCGCTGGTTTTCGCGAGCGCACCATCCCCCTCTACGCCGTATGGCGCAAAGACAACTCGAATCCCGCGTTCAGAGTGGTTGTCAAACGGTTGTACCAGCTGCACAAGCGCAAAGCAGACCCTCGCACTCCCATCGGTTGAATATCCTTGGAGGAAAACGTCCCACACGCGCGCCTCACTTTGTCACGGCACCACCAGCGTCCCGTTGACCATGCGGGCGATACCCAACGGGTTGGACTCACGTAGTTCTTCCGGGAGAAGCGCATCCGGGAATCCTTGAAAGGTGACGGGTCGCAGAAACCTGGTGATCGCCGCTGTGCCCACGGAGGTAGAGGCAACCGACGTCGTCGCTGGGTAAGGCCCGCCATGCTGCTGGGCGTGCGTCACCGAGACCCCGGTAGGCCACTGGTTCCACAACACCCGGCCAGCCCGACCGACCGCCGTGTCCACGAGTTCAGCTATTCCCGGGTCTCCGACGTCACCGAAGACTGAGATGGTCAGTTGTCCCTCTAACTCGCGGCACAGCCGAGTCGCATCTTGATGGTCGTCATACTCGACGACAATCGCCGCTGGGCCAAAGACCTCGCTCAGGAGGACAAACGGGGCGTTGAGTACCTCCGCGATCTCTACTTGAAACAAGGTCGGAGCCGGTGGGTCAGCTAGCCAGTTAGACCGTCCCACGAGCAACGAGGCACCAGGAGCATCTGCTAGCCGCTCTATTCCCGTGATGTAGCCCGCCTGAATCGCCTCATTCAACATGGGTGCGGCGACAGGGAGGATCATACGAGCCAAGCGTTGCGGAACACGGGCTGAACGAGGCACGACAAGCACTCCGGGCTTCGTGCAGAGCTGACCGTTGCTGGAAGTAAACGATCCGATAAACCCTGCCAACATCGTGTCTAGAACTGCGTCCTGCCCGGTCACGAATACAGGATTGACGCTGCCGAGTTCTCCGAAGAACGGAATAGGTTCTGGCCGCGCGTTCGCAATATCAAGGAGCTGACGTCCCGCTGCAATAGAGCCGGTGAACGCACCGGCCTTGACGAGCGGATGCCTGAGCGCCGCCTGCGCTGCGTCGTTGCCTACGATCAGAGAGAACAATCCCTCCGGCGCGGCAACGGCCCGTAGCGCCCGTTCCACAACTTTCGCGGTCTGTGCAGACAACTGAAGATGCCCAGGATGAGCCTTCACAATCACGCTGCACCCCGCGGCGAGCGCTGATGCGGTATCTCCTCCAGCCACCGAGAACGCAAACGGAAAATTACTGGCGGCAAATACTAGAACCGGACCGAGAGGTATGTGGGTTCGACGCAGGTCCGGTCGCGGTGCGCCCATAGGCCAATCATCGTCAGCATGGTCGATCCGCACGTCGAGGTACTCACTCCGATCAAGGGCTTGAGCGTACAGACGTAACTGGAAGGTTGTTCGCCGGAGCTCCCCTCGAAGGCGATCCTCCAGAAGATGCGTCTCTTCCATTGCGATAGCTACCAACTCGTCGCCAGCCGCATCGAGAGCATCTGCAATTCCGACCAAACCAAGAGCGCGCTGCTGCGCAGATCTTTGACGCCAAGAACGGGCAGCACGCTCCGCAGCCTTAGCGATCAATTCGATTTCCGTCACGGTGGTCTCGGGTGCCACGAAGTTCCTCATTCTTTGGTCCTTGCCGAGCACCAAAGTAACTGCCCAGCTCATCCCAAGGTAGCCACGAGAATGCAGTCTCCACAGGGCGAAAAAGGTATGGACAGCGCATTCTTGAGCATGAGATTACCAATGCTCTAAAGGTATCAAGTCATACGATACAGGTGTTGATTATGAATGCGTTGCCTCAATACGCTGGCTCTGAAGCAGGAACCAGAAAGCCCTGTAAATATCGAGATCAAAGGATCGAATGACGTGACAGCGTATAGCCCCCAGGAACTAGCCCAGGTGATCGGAAGCGGACTCCTTTCCTTCCCCGTGACCGCTTTCGATGCACAACTGAATTTCGACGAGGAGCGCTACCGCGAGCACATCGCCTACCTCAACGGGTATGACGTCGCAGGCCTTTTTGCCGCGGGCGGTACGGGTGAGTATTTCTCGCTCACTAATGACGAGATCAAGCGAGTGATCACTGCAGCAGTGAACGAAACCGCAGGCAAGCTTCCCGTCCTTTCGTCAGCGGGCGGCTCCGTCGCAAACGGCATCGCCCAGGCCAGGATTGCGCAAGACGCTGGAGCCGCAGGCCTTCTGCTATTCCCGCCATACTTGACCGAAGCTTCGCAGGACGGCCTCGAGCAGTATGTATCTGCGATTTGCGCTTCCACCTCTCTCGGAGTGATCGTCTATAACCGCGCCAACATGATTTTTGAGGCAGACACAGTAGCTCGTCTTGCTGAACGCCATGCGAACTTCATCGGGTTCAAAGACGGTGCCGGAAGCATCGATCAGATGACGCGCATCCATAGCTCGCTTGGGGACCGGCTCACCTACATCGGCGGGCTCCCAACCGCTGAGACTTTTGCCCGCCCATACCTCGAACTTGGCGTAACAACCTATTCCTCAGCAATGTTCAATTTCGTTCCCGAGTTCGCACTCAAGTTCTACGCGGCAGTGCGCTCGCGTGACCACCGCTTTGTCGACGACTCCATCCGCGACTTCGTACTGCCGTACCTCGATCTTCGCAATCGCAAGGACGGCTACGCGGTCTCAATCGTAAAGGCTGGCTTGAACGCCACGAATCGTCCGATCGGCAGTGTCCGCGCTCCCCTCACTGACCTCACAGAAGAGGAAACTGCGGTCCTCGGAGATCTCATCGCACGAGTGCAGTAACTCACTCCCGGGGAGGCCCCATTCTGGGGCTTCCCCGTTCGCCGGCCACGCCCCAAGAGACGGAAACAATGACATATCCTGCGCTTTCACGACGTTCCAGCGGCATTACCGAATCTGCACCACTCGCAATAGACACACTCGCGAAGCGGTACCGCGCCGAGGGTAGACCTGTCATAGCCTTCGGCGCTGGAGAACCCGACGCGGACACTGACGCGCGGATCGTCGCTGCTGTGCAGGCAGCCGCGCTCAAATCAGAGAACCACCGATACACTCCGCCCCTCGGCATCCCTGAGGTGCGTGAAGCAATCGCGGAGTACACGAACACTTACCTCAGGGCGCGGCTTTTCACTGCTGACAACGTTGCCGTAACGAACGGCGGCAAGCAGGCCGTGTGGAACGTTTTCTCGGCGTTGCTTGATGCGGGAGACGAAGTCATTCTCCCCGCCCCTTACTGGACTACATACCCGGAACAGATCTCTCTCCTCCAAGCGCAAGCGGTGCCCGTTCCAACGTTGCTTGAAGACGACTACAAAGTGACTGTCTCGGCCCTACGCCAGGTTCATACTCCTCGGACACGTGCTCTAGTTCTCACAACGCCGTCAAATCCTACCGGCAGTGTCTATTCGGCCGCCGAACTCACGGAAATAGGGCAGTGGGCCGCGGAAGTTGGTTGCTGGGTCATTGCCGACGAGATCTATCACAACTTCGTGTATGACGAAGCTTCCTTTGAGTCAATTGCGCGTCACGTCCCAGCAGAGCAGCTCGTGATCATCAACGGTGTTGCAAAGAGTCACGCCTTAACCGGATGGCGCGCGGGTTGGATTATTGCACCAAAACGTATGATCTCAGTGTTGAAGAACATCCAATCGCACACCACCGGAAACGTAGCCAATCTCTCGCAACGAGCCATTATTGCTGCTTTCAACCTTGCGCAAGATGTGCCGGAAAATCTCCGTGAAACTTTCGACAAGCGACGGCTCATCGCGGCGGAAATATTTGCGCAGATACAAGGGGTGGAGACCCGGATACCGCAAGGGGCCTTCTATTTCTTTGTACGCGTCGACTCACTTCTTGACGGCCGCTACGTGTTCAATGGAGAACCAGTGACTTCTTCACTCTCGCTCTCTAAGTTCTTACTAGAACAAATTGACATCGCCGCTGTTCCCGGCGAGGCGTTTGGAGCGCCTGGCCACCTCCGTTTCTCCTACGCACTTGCTACTCGGCATCTTGTGGAGGGCCTCGAACGCTTCAGGGACTTCGTGAATCGCTAGGACGCTGAGCAATCCACTGAGAGCTAGACCTTGTGCAGCATCGCGAACCACAAGTGACCTAATTCCTAGGCCTGCTGAGGGAAGCAAGGGGAGCATATGCGTCACCAGTGCTGCGACCCTCGTCCGTGAACTTGAACCATTTTGACCGCCAGGACTGAGCAGCCCAGGTGAACACCGCAAACGGATCGAATAACTCTTCGGCATCAGCTTCGATCATGAGCTTTACTGTGTGTGTTCGGTTGAGTTTGAGTTCCACGGCCAGAGCAAGCGCTGTGGCACCCCACCGCCCAGCGCACGCCGGGCATCGCTGCCGAGAGCGGAGGATCTGGGAAGCGCGGTGCGGGAGTTTCTGGGGTCCATCCCTCGAGGAAAACCTGTCGGGCTCGCACTGCCAAGAGCAAACATGCGAATGTGGACAGCTCCCCCGCCACACCCACTTTCGGGGGGTCTGGGTGTAAAGCTTTGGGGTCTAGCATTGAGCCAGACAATGATGTTTTGATTGAAAGGGTAGCCATGAGCGACGATCACGGCACTATCGAGAGTCTTTCCTCCCTCGCCCACGATGCCGGGGAAAGCTACCCCCCGTCACCTGAATTCCGTGCGCAGGCGAATCAGAATTCCTCGCAAGTTTACCTCCGCGCAGCGGCGGATCCCGAAGGCTACTGGGCCGAGCAGGCGCAGAACCGCCTCACCTGGCAGAAACCCTTCACCGAGATCCTCGACTGGACGAATCCGCCGTTCGCGAAGTGGTTCCAAGACGGCGAACTCAACGTCGCCGAGAACTGCCTCGACCGGCACGTCGCGAACGGGCTCGGCGACCGCGTCGCCATTCACTTCGAGGGCGAACCGGGCGACACCCGCACGCTCACCTATGCGGAGCTCACCCACGAGGTGAAGCGGGCCGCGAACATGCTCACGAGCCTCGGGGTGACCGCGGGGGATCGCGTAGCCATCTACATGCCCATGATCCCCGAGACCGTGATCTCGATGCTCGCAGTGGCTCGACTCGGTGCCACGCACTCCGTAATCTTCGGCGGCTTCAGCGCCGAGAGCCTGCGCGCACGCATCGACGACGTCGAGGCGGAGCTCGTCATCACCGCAGATGGCGGCTTCAGGAAGGGCCGCGTCTCGCCGCTCAAGCCCGTCGTCGACCAGGCGCTTGTGCTCGACGACGCCGACGGCAAGCCGAGCACCGTCAAGCACGTGCTCGTCGTGAAGCGCGGCGGCAACGACATCGAAATGACCGATGGCCGCGATCTGTGGTGGCACGAAGAAATCACGTCGTTCGACGGCGAGCACACCCCCCAGGGCTTCCCCGCGGAGAACCCACTCTTCATCCTCTACACGTCCGGCACGACGGGCCGCCCGAAGGGGATCCTCCATACCTCCGGCGGCTACCTCACCCAGGTCACGACGACGCACAGCGACATCTTCGACCTCAAGCCCGAGAGCGATGTGTACTGGTGCACGGCAGACGTCGGCTGGGTCACCGGCCACTCCTACATCGTGTACGGCCCGCTCGCGAACGGCGCGACGCAGGTGATGTACGAGGGCACCCCGGACTCCCCCGATTGGGGCCGCTGGTGGCAGATCATCGAGAAGTACGGCGTGACGATCTTCTACACCGCGCCCACCGCGATCCGCTCGTGCATGAAGGTCGGCAGGCAGATTCCCGAGCAGTACGACCTCTCGAGCCTGCGCCTGCTTGGCAGCGTCGGCGAGCCCATCAACCCGGAAGCGTGGCGCTGGTACCGCGACGTCATCGGCGGCGGCAAGACCCCCATTGTCGACACCTGGTGGCAGACGGAGACGGGCGCGATCATGGTCGCCCCGCTCCCAGGCCTCACCTCGCTCAAACCCGGCAGCTCACAGGTCGCGCAGCCCGGCATCTCCATCGCCGTCGTCGACGACGAGGGCAATCCCGTGTCGAACGGGCAGGGCGGTCTGCTCGTCGTCGAGCGCCCGTGGCCTGCGATGGTGCGTAACGTGTGGGGGGATCCGCAGCGGTTCATCGATACTTACTGGGACAAGTTCGGCGACAAGTACTTCGCCGGCGACGGTGCCCGCCTCGACGAGGACGGCGACATCTGGTTCCTCGGCCGCGTCGACGACGTGATGAACGTGTCGGGCCACAGGCTCTCGACGACCGAAATTGAATCGGCGCTCGTCGGCCACCACGCGGTCGCGGAGGCAGCCGTGGTGGGCGCGGACGACGAGACGACGGGCCAGGCGGTTGTCGCCTTCGTGATCCTCAAGTCGCAGCAGCAGCTCCTCACCGAGGACGGGGCCGAGCAAGAACTGCGCTCCCACGTCTCCGCGCATATCGGCGCGATCGCGCGGCCACGAAACGTGTACGTCGTGAACGAGCTCCCGAAGACCCGTTCCGGCAAGATCATGCGACGGCTCCTCAAGGACGCCGCCGAGGGCCGCAAGATCGGCGACACGACGACGCTTGCCGACACGATGGTTATGCAGCTCATCTCTGACCGGGTGGTGTCGGAGCGCGGCGTCGCGAAGTAACCCGGCACACGAAAACGGGCGGTGGATCCTTGTGGATCCACCGCCCGTTCGCGTTCCCGCCGCGCTCGTGTGAGCGCTAGTCGCGGACGCGGAAGATGAACTCCACCTCAACCGGGGCGTCGAGCGGCAGCACCGCGACACCAACGGCCGAGCGGGCATGGATGCCCTGATCAGCGAAGACCTTGCCGAGGAAGATCGAAGCGCCGTTGGCAACAGTGGGCTGGCCCGTGAACGACGGATCGGATGCGACGAACGCGGTCACCTTGACGACCTGCTCGACGTTGTCGAGCGATCCTACGACGCCGCGAACCGCAGCGAGCGCGTTGAGCGCGCACAGCTGCGCGAGCTCCTCAGCCTGAGCGGGAGACACGAGACCCTCGCCCTCTCCAACCTTGCCGGTTGCAACGAGCTGGCCATTAGCGAAGGGCAGCTGGCCCGACGTGTAGACGTAGTCGCCGTCGCGCACAGCCGGCACGTACGCCGCCACAGCGGCGACGATCTCCGGGATCTCGAAGCCGAGCTCGGCGATCCGATCCTCGATAACTGATGACATATCAGGCCTTCCTCTTCAGATAAGCAACGTTTCCACCGGCGGGGCCTTCGATGATCTGCACGAGCTCCCAGCCTTGGGCACCCCAGTTATTGAGGATCTGAGCTTCGTTGTGCAGCAGCAGCGGAGTAACGAAATACTCCCAACGCGGTGCTTCTGGGGTGTCACTCACGCGAGACTCCTTCTTGAACGTAACGGGTGAAATCGCCTTGATTAGGCGCGAGCGGCGCTGATTGCCAGCTTTTATCGCCTACCCTTGAGTCTATGACCCCAAAGGCCCCAAAGTCTTCGCGCGTACCCACGGCTAAACCACGTTCAGCTGGTGGAGTACTCGGCGGAATCCTCGGAGCGGTGGCGATGAGCGCCATCGCAGGCATTCTTGTGACCGCAGCAGTTACCCCAGTGGTGGCGCTCTCAGGTGCCGCGGCGACCTCCGCCGTGAGCATCTTTGAGAACCTGCCGAGTAACCTCAAGCCCGGACAGCTCGCCTTGCCGAGCACGATCTGGGCAAAGAACGGCGAAGAGAACGTCAAGATTGCAGAGTTCTACGACCAGGATCGGATCCCGGTCGGCTGGGACGATATCTCGCCGTATGTAAAGGACGCGCTCGTCGCGATTGAGGATCCGCGCTTCTACACCCACGGCGGCGTTGACGCGCTCGCCGCGTCGCGTGCAGTGCTGCAGAACGCTGCGGGCAGCTCCGGCACCTCAGGTGCTTCGACGATCACCATGCAGTACGTGCGCAACGTGCTCGTGCAGGAGTCGACGGCGATCCCTGATCCAGAGGAGCGCCAGAAGGCGTACGACGACGCCATGGAACAGAAGATGGATCGCAAGCTCAAGGAGATGAAGCTCGCGATCGGCGTCGAGAAGAAGTTCACCAAAGACGAGATCATGACGGGTTACCTGAACATCGCACTGTTCGGGCGCACGGTCTACGGCATCGAGTCGGCGGCGCACTACTACTTCGGCACGACCGCGAAGGAGCTCACGCTCCCGCAGGCTGCAAGCCTCATCGCGATCGTCAACCGTCCCGTGACGTATCAGCTCGACATCCCGGAGAACATTCCGGCCAACGAAGAGCGTCGAAACCTCATCCTCGACAAGATGCTCCAGCGCGGAAAGATCACGGAGGCGCAGCACAAGGAGGCCGTCGAAACCCCGGTCGAGCCGAACATCAACCGGCGCATCCAGGGCTGTGCGGTTGCCGAGGAGACCTACGGCCTGGGCCACTTCTGCGACTACGTGCAGAACCAGATCAAGCAGGACCCTGAGTTCGGCTCCGACGCTGAGACCCGCGACTTCAACATGCGTCGCGGCGGTTACGACATCTACACGACGGTCGACCTTGACATGCAGCGCGCGGCCGTCGACTCGATGCGCGCGAACGTCCCCCAGCTCATGGAGGGCATCGACGTTGGTGGAGCGACCGTAAGCCAGGAGGTCGGCACCGGCCGCGTGCTTGCCATGGCCCAAAACAGACCGTACAGCAACGAGGAAGCCCTCATGGCAGAGGGCTACACGTCGATTAACTACTCGACCGATAAAAAGGACGGCGGCTCTAACGGCTTCCAGGTCGGCTCGACGTTCAAGGCAGTCACGCTCGCCGAGTGGATCCGCACCGGCCACTCAGTTCGCGATGTCGTGAACGCGAGCGGTCGTACCGTGCAGGAATCCAGCTTCCGCGCGCACTGTATCGACGGCGGCGTCTACGGTGGCGGCTCATGGGAAGCGAACAACGATAACCTCGGCGTGCGCGGCAACCAGTCCGTACTGACGGTGATGGCCCAGTCCCTCAATGGTGGTGTCGTCTCCATGCAGCAGCAGATGGACCTCTGTGACACCTTCGACATGGCGAAGAAGCTCGGCATGCACCGCGCCTCGCCGGCGGCACACCCCGACTTCCCGAACTACGAGGGCTACGACCTCACGGTGAACCCGTCGAACGTCTACGGCGGTACCGACGAAATGTCGCCGCTCACCATGGCGACCGCCTTCGGCGCGTTCGCTGGCAAGGGCACCGTCTGCACCCCGGTCGCGATCGATTCGATCACCGGGCCCAACGGCGAAGCCGTACCGTTCAAGAAGAGTACGTGTTCCGAGGCGATCTCGCCGGAAGTCGCTGCCGGCGTCGCCTATGCGCTGCAATACACAATCTCGAACGGTATTGCCCGCCACGCGGCCTCCGCGTTCGGCACCCCGCACCTCGCGAAGACCGGTACGACCGACAACTACATCGATAACTGGACCGTCGGTGCTTCGAGCCGCGTCTCCACCGCGACCTGGGTCGGCAACGTCGGCCCGAACCCGCAGTGCCTCGGACAGATCGGGTGTGAGCGCGTCGATACCCGTAACTTTGGCGGCTACCAGGGCCTCACAGCAGCCGACAGCCGCATTTGGCCGGACGTGATGTACGTCGCAGACGAGAAGTACGGCGGCGAAGGCTTCGGCGATCCGTCGGCAAGCGCTCTGCAGCAGACCATGGTCACCGTCCCCGACGTCCGTGGCAAGTCGTTTGAAGAGGCCGCCCGAATCATCGAGAACGCGAAGTTTGCGTACCGCGATGGCGGCGAGGTCGACTCCACGGAGCCGCGCGGCCAGATTGCTCGCACCGATCCAGGTGCTGGCGCTGCCTCCGGTCTGGGAACTGAGATCACGCTGTACCGCTCGCTCGGAAACGCTGCGAAGATCCCCGACGGGCTCGACGGCAGGACCGTGCGCGACGCCGAGAACGCTCTCCGCTCTGCTGGCTTCTCCTCGGTCAGCGCGACCTGCGCCGCCGACGGAAAGGTCGACGCGGGCAAGGACAAGGTCGAGTCTGTCTCGCCGGCTTCCGGCGAAGAGGTCCGCCTCAATGACACCGTCACGCTCAGCGTGAAGTGTAAGTAGCCCGTGGCGCGTAACGAACGCTCCTCAGCCGCGGCGGTCCTTGGTTGGACCGCCGCGGGTGTGCTGCTCTGGTCGACAGTGATCGAGCGCCGTCTCTTCACCGTGCGCCGCCACGAGGTGCCGGTGCTCCCGGTGGGCGCTGCCCCGCTGCGCGTGCTGCAGCTTTCTGACCTGCATCTCGCCCCGTGGCAAACGAACAAGATGAACTGGGTGCGCTCGCTCGCCGAGCTCCGCCCTGACCTCGTCGTGCTCACCGGCGACCTCATGGGGCACACGGGTGCCCGGCCAGCACTGCTGCACACGCTATCGGCGTTCGCAGACACCCCAACGGTGTTCGTGCACGGTTCAAACGATTACTACGGTCCGCGGCTCAAGAACCCGCTCAAGTATCTGCGGGAGCCGAGCCGCCTGAGCACCCGCGAGCAAGATATCGACAACGCGCGGCTCACGCGCGGACTCGAAGATCTCGGGTTCATGGATCTCAACAACTCCGCGACCTCGCTGCAGCTCCGCGGTACCAAGCTCGATGTGTTCGGTCTCGATGACCCGCACATTCGCTTCGACGATGGCGAGCGCATGCGCGCCGCGATTGCCGAGCAGGGCCTGACCTTCGACCCGCGCGGCTCCGCTGGTGCAGGTGAGGATTCGGGATCTGGTGCTGTGGGTGCTGTGGGTGCTGTGGGTGCTGTGCGCCTCGGGCTTGTCCACGCCCCGTATCAGGCTGCGCTCGGGGAGCTACTCGATGAGGGTGCCGACCTGATCCTCGCGGGCCACACGCACGGGGGCCAGGTGCGCGTTCCCGGTATCGGCGCGCTCACCTCGAACAGTGACTTGCCGAATGACCAGGCCCGTGGTCTGAGTGTCTGGTACGACGCACACCGCGCGGCCTACCTCAATGTGAGCGCAGGTCTTGGCAACTCGATCTACGCGCCGGTTCGCTTCGCGTGCCGCCCGGAGGCGAGCCTCATCACCCTCACCGCGCCGCAGCGCTAACTACCCAAGGCCGCCGAGCGCCTGGTGCGGGTCTCTTCGAGTATCTCTTCCGACCCTATTTTTCCTTTCCGACCGTAATGCAGCCGGTAAAAGCCTCACACAGGAAAAATAGGGTGCGTGAGGTTACTCATCGCTCAAGCGGCGACTCTCGCACCGCACCCTGCACGTTTCCTTACTTCCCCTATTTTTCTATTCTGAGCCTAGTGTTGCCCGCGCAAGGCTCAGAATAGAAAAATAGGGTCAGAGAGGGTGCACATGCTGCCGCTAGGCACCCGCAGGCCCCGCAGGAACCCGCTGGGCGCTGCCTATGCCGCGAGCCTCGGCAGCAGCGCTGCAAGCCGCCCCGCGGCCTCCTGCGTCGCCTCAGACGTATTGAAGGCGCTCAGCCGGAAGTGCCCGGCGCCAGCCGGACCGAAGCCGACCCCGGGGGTGCCAACGATCTGCGCCTCTGCAAGCAGCACATCAAAGAACTCCCACGAGTCCATACCTCCCGGGCAGCGGAACCACACATACGGCGAGTGCTCCCCGCCGACCGCGGCGACGCCCGCACTCTCGAGCGTCGAGCGGATGAGCCGAGCATTTGCGAGGTAGTAGTCGACGTCGGCACGCACCTGCTCGCGCCCGGTAGCGCTGTAGGTCGCCGAGGCCGCGCGCTGCACGATGTACGGCGTGCCGTTGAACTTCGTTGATTGCCGTCGCAGCCACAGGGCGTTCAGCGACACCCCGTCGCGCCGCAGCTTCTGGGGCACAACCGTCCAGGAGCAGCGGAGCCCCGTGAATCCCGCGGTCTTCGAAAACGACCCGAACTCGATCGCGACCTCGTCGGCACCCTCGATCTCGTAGATCGAGCGCGGCACGTCGTCGCCCGTGATGAAGGCACGATAGGCGACATCGAAGAGGATCACTGCGCCCGCCTCACGCGCATACGCCACCCAGGCCGTGAGGTCTTCCCGCGACATTGTCGTGCCCGTTGGGTTGTTCGGGGAGCACAGGTACACGAGTTCCACCGGCTCAGCTGGGAGCGCAGGCCGGTACTCGTTCGTGTCGTCGCAGCGCAGATAGGTCAGTTCAGACCATCGCTCGCCGTCGAATGTGCCGAGGCGTCCCGCCATCGCGTTCGAGTCGACGTAGACGGGATACACCGGGTCCGTGACGGCCACCCGCGCGGTGTCGGCGAAGAGCTCCTGAATGTTCGCGGAGTCCGACTTTGAGCCGTCGCCGATGAAGATCTCATCCGGCGACACATCGACGCCTATCGCCGCATACTCCCCCGCAGCAATCGCCTCACGCAGAAACGCGTAGCCCGCCTCAGGCCCGTACCCCTGGAACGACGCCGCCACAGCCTGCTCGTCGACTGCTGCGTGCAGCGCGTCGACGACAGCCGGCGCAAGCGGGCGAGTGACGTCACCGATTCCGAGGCGCAGCACGCGCGCCTCGGGATGCTGCGCCTCGAAGCGGCGAACCCGCTCCGCGACCTCGCTGAAGAGATACGACTGGGGGATCTCCCCGAAGTTCTGGTTGGTGATCATCGGGGAGATCCTGTCTGTTCCGGTGGGTTAGTCGGAGAGCTTGGCTGCGACGACCTCGGCGATCTGCACCGTGTTCAGTGCAGCGCCCTTGCGCAGGTTGTCGTTCGATACGAAGAACACGAGCCCGCGCCCTTCGGGAGCCGACTGGTCGGCGCGGATGCGGCCGACGTAGCTCGGGTCGTTGCCCGCAGCCTCGAGCGGCGTCGGCACATCGCTGAGCGCGACGCCGGGGGCATCCGAGAGCACTTCGCGGGCGCGATCCGCGCTGATGGGGTTCGCGAACTCGGCGTGGATCGCGAGGGAGTGCCCGGTGAATACGGGAACGCGCACGCACGTTCCCGAGACGAGCAGCTCAGGCAGGCCGAGGATCTTGCGACTCTCGTTGCGCAGCTTCTTCTCTTCGTCGGTTTCGCCCTCACCGTCGTCGACGATCGAGCCCGCGAGGGGGATCACGTCAAACGCGATGGTCTTTGCGTACACCTCGGGGGCGACGAAGTCGACCGCGCGGCCGTCATGCACGAGACCCTCGATCTTGCCAGTCTCAACGGCGGCAGTGACCTGGCCGGCGAGCTCTGCGACGCCCGCGAGCCCCGATCCTGAGACCGCCTGGAACGTGGTGACCTGCATGCGCTGCAGACCCGCCTCGGCGTCGAGCGCCTTCATGACTGGCATCGCCGCCATCGTGGTGCAGTTCGGGTTCGCGATGATTCCCTTGCGTGCAGCAACGGCAGCATCGAGCGCCTCCGGGTTGACCTCGCTCACGACGAGCGGAATGCTCGGGTCGAGCCGCCAGGCGCTCGAGTTGTCGATGACGATCGCGCCCGCTGCTGCGAATTCGGGAGCGTACTGCTTCGATGCGGCACCGCCTGCGGAGAACAGGACGATGTCGAGGCCGGTCTTGTCTGCCGTGGCGACGTCTTCAACGACGATGTCTTCGCCGCGGAACGGCAGCGTCGTTCCCGCTGAGCGTGCGCTCGAGAAGAGTCGCAGCGAGGCGAGCGGGAAGTCCCGCTGATCGAGGAGCGTGCGGATAACGGCGCCGACCTGTCCCGTTGCGCCAACGATGGCGACTGAGAAACCCTGCTGTGCGGTCATGTGTGTGGATCCTGTCCTTCTGGGTCGGATGAGAGTGGTGTGGCGGGGAGCGGCTGTGCCGGTCCCGGTGCCGGTGTCGTTCGAACGAGTCCGGATGCGGTGGATCAATGCCGGACTGGATCGGAGCTGTGCGGAGCTAGCGGCCGGTTCCTGCGTAGACGGTCGCCGAGTGGTCGGCGTCGAGGCCGAATGCGGTGTGGAGCACGCGCACGGCCTTCTCCATCAGGTCGGCGCGGGTGACAACTGAGATGCGGATCTCAGAGGTCGAGATCATCTCGATGTTGATGCCTGCCTCGTAGAGCGCGCGGAAGAGCTGCGCTGAGACGCCCGAGCTCGTGCGCATGCCGGCACCGACCACGGCGATCTTTGCGATCTGGTCGTCGTAGAGCAGCGTCTCGTAGCCGAGCGCCTCGCGAGAAGCCTCGAGCACCTCGGTGACCTTGCGGCCTTCCTCCATCGGGACGGTGAAGGAGATGTCGGTGCGGTTGGTGTCTGCGGCCGAAATGTTCTGGACGATGATGTCGATGTTCGCGTTTGTCGATGCGACAACTTCGAAGATCTGGGCTGCCTTGCCCGGAATATCGGGAACGCCGCCCACAGTAATCTTTGCTTCGCTCGCCTCGGCGGCTACGCCAGTGATGACCGACTCTTCCACAAGATCTCCCTTCGGGTGCCCCGTCTTGGGCGTGTACACAACAGTTCCTGGCTCGCCCGAGAACGACGAACGCACGTGCAGTTCGACGCCGTGGCGGCGCGCGTATTCGACGGCGCGCAGGTGCAGGACCTTCGCGCCGGCTGCGGCAAGTTCGAGCATCTCTTCAGAGGAGATCGCGTCGATCTTCTTCGCGAGCGGAGCGACGCGCGGATCGGTCGTGAAGACCCCGTCAACGTCGGTATAGATTTCGCAGCGGTCAGCGTCGAGCGCCGCGGCGAGGGCGACGGCGGTCGTGTCGGATCCACCGCGGCCGAGCGTGGTGATATCGCGCGAATCTCGGCTGAACCCTTGGAAGCCGGCGACAATTGCGACTGCTCCCGAGTCGAGTGCCTCGCGGACTCGGCCCGGGGTCACGTCGACGATCTTCGCGGAACCGTGGTCCGGCGTTGTGATCATTCCGGCCTGGCTGCCGGTGAACGATAGCGCTTCGACGCCCATGCCCTTGATCGTCATCGCGAGCAGCGCCATGGAGATGCGCTCGCCAGCGGTCAGGAGCATGTCGAGCTCGCGCGGGGCCGGGATCGGCGTGCAATCTGCGGCGAGATCGAGCAGTTCGTCAGTGGTATCGCCCATGGCGCTCACGACGACAACAACCTCGTTGCCGGTGCGACGGGTCTCAACGATTCGCTTCGCCACGCGCTTAATGCTCTCGGCGTCAGCGACAGACGACCCCCCAAATTTCTGCACGATCAATGCCACGAGGGGTCCTCCTTGTTCTGGGCCAGGTTTCATTCTAGCCGGAGGAGCATGCCTGAACCGTTGCAGCGACGTTGCAACGGTGTTACAGGTTACGTCAGGCTACTCAACGACGCGGCGTCCTTCGAAGGCGCGGCCGAGCGTTACCTCGTCGGCGAACTCGAGATCGCCGCCCACGGGCAGGCCCGATGCGAGGCGGGAAACCGGCACGTCAATGCTGGTGAGCAGCCGCGAAAGATAGGCCGCAGTGGCTTCGCCTTCGAGGTTTGGATCGGTCGCAATAATGACCTCGCGGATCCTGTCCTCGCCCGTCGCCTCCCCCAGCCTGCGCATGAGCGCGGGGATGCTGAGGTCGTCGGGGCCGATGCCGTCGATCGGGCTGATCGCGCCGCCGAGCACGTGGTAGAGGCCGCGGAACTGTCGGGTGCGCTCGATCGCGACGACGTCCTTCGGCTCCTCAACCACACAAATGAGGGTGTGATCGCGGCGCGCATCCGAGCAGATGCTGCAGCGAGTCTGCTCGGTGATATTGCCGCAGACCTCACAGAACCGCACGCGCTCGCGGACATCGGTGAGGAGGGAGGCGAGCTTCGACACGTCAAAGCTCTGCGTCTGCAGGATGTGGAACGCGATCCGCTGAGCGGACTTGGGCCCGATCCCGGGGAGCCTGCCGAATTCGTCGATCAGGTCTTGCACGATTCCGTCGTACATCGACTACCTCCTGGGCTCTGGGAGCGGGCGCTCCTCAACAAATATGGCACCGAGCACCTCGCGCACGACGGCCTCGCCGTACCGCGTGAACTTCGGTGCGGACTTTGACGCACCGGCAGCAGGCAGCGCGGTGTCTTCCTGGGCGGCTTGCGCGGACGGCGCGGCCGCGGTCGGAGCAGGCGGGGCCGGGGCAGGCGGAGCGGACGCGGCGGGGGTCGAAGCAGGCGGAGTGGACGCAGCCGGGGTCGAAGCAGGCGGAGCAGACACGGCCGGGGTCGAAGCAGGCGGAGCAGACACGGCCGGGGTCGAAGCAGCCGGGCTCGAAGGATTCGGTGCCGTCGCGGGAGTTACCGCGGGCGTCGGTGGCGTTGCGGGTGCCCGGCCCGCCGGGCTCGGTGCCGGCATCGTTACCTGGCGGGGTGCAGCGGGAGCACCGCTTCCCATACCCGCGTAGGGGTCGCTGTCGGGGTATCCGTCGTCGTCGCTGTAGCTCGGACCGTCGCCGTAGGGCGAGCTATCGCCGTAGCCGTCGTCGCTGAAGCGGTTGTTCTTCGGGGCGCGCTCTCCGGGCTGCTTGGCGTCAGTCTGCGGAACCTTGGCAGTTGAGGGAGCCGGAGCAGGTGTCTGAGTACCCGTAGCGCCCTGTGCAGCTGCGGCAGGTGCTGGGCTATGCGTGGCTTGTGCGGGCTGCGCTCGCGAGGCCGCAGGTGGGGCGACAGTCTCGGCTGCGGGCTGCACGTGTTGCGACGCGGGTGCCGATGTCGGCTCCGACGGGGTTGCCTGTGCAGAAGCCGCGGGGGTGGACTGCGCCGCAGGAGTGGGCGGTGCCACGGGCGCGGGCTGCGCGACGGGCACCCCAGGTGCGGGCTCGGCGACGGGTGCCGTACCCGCAGCCGGCGGGGCTGGGGCTGGCGCGCCGGCGGTATCGGCTGCCGTTGGCGCGGGAGGTACCGGATCCGCCCAGGCGGGTGCGGCGAGCTTCGGGCCGAGGGAACTCAGTCTGGCAGCAGCGCGCTCCGCAAGGTCGTCTACCGGGGCCTTCGGCTGTTGCGCTTGCGCTCGATGAGGCTCCTCGGAGTCAGCCGGGGCCGCTCCTGGCTGCGGCGGGGCCTGGGTCTCGCGGGGGGCCGTCACCTGTCGCGGAGCGTAGCGCACACGAATGCCGGTCGCCTCCAGGATTGTCTCGCGCAGGGGCCCTGCACCGGCAGTCTTGAACGCCTCGAGGTCTGAGCGGTTCGAAACCCCCACGAGCAGGAGGTCGCCCTCGAGCCCCAGTGGCTCGACCGGGCGGACCGCATTCCAGGCATCTCGGTTGGTCTCGAGCAGTTCCTCGAGCAGATCCGGCCACATCTCGCGCAGGTCTTCGAAGCCCGGCAGCGCGTCGGGAGCGGAATCTTCGGCCCCTTCCGGCTGCGCCGCGGCTGCCTCGCTGACTCCAGGTGCTACGGGCACAGCGGGCGTTGTCGGTCCGCCCGTGCCCTGCTCGGGATGGGCGGGAGCTGCAGAAACGGGAGCGCCCGACTCAGGGGCCGCACCAGGAGCCGGCTGTGGCGGGGTTGCCGCCGCTGGCGCCGCGGCTGCCGGAGCCGGCTTGGTGGGCTCGGTTCCGATTGACGCGATCTGTGAGGCGCTCAGCACGTCGGAGATCGGGCGCCCGAACCCGGCAGCGCCCTCGTTGGGGTGCGTCGCGCGTCCGGCACCGGTGTTTGCCGGTGCGGCGGTGGGCTGCGAGGCAGCAGGAGCCGTGGGTGTTGCGGCCGGCTCCGAAGCCGCGGCGGGCGGGGCTGCCACGGGCGGGGCGGCCACGGGAGGGGCTGCCGCGGCAGGCGGGGCTACCGGTGCGGCCGCCGTTTCGGAGGCCGCGGGCGCACCTGCACCTGCACCTGCACCTGCACCTGCACCTGCGTCATCGTTGCGGAGGAACTCGCGGATCGAAGCTGCGGTCTCCGCAGCATTTGCGACGCGCTCTGGCTGCACCGGGGCTGAGGCAGCGGGCGTGGCCACGGGCTGAGCCGGGACACTCTGCTGACCTGGGACAGCCTGCTGACCTGGAACAGCCTGCTGACCTGGAACAGCCTGCTGCTCGCGGGCACCCGGCATAACTCCGGGGGCCGGGGACTGCGCGGGCGCGGGGGGCTGCGCCGCGGGCGCCCCCTGCCGATGCTGCGGTACCGCGGCCATGCCGCCGCGCACAGGGGCGGTCGCCGGCTGAGCAGCAGCTTCGTCAGTGCCGGAGAGCTCAACAAGCGCCCGGGCGATCATGAGTTCGAGGTGGAGCCGGGGCGGCGTCGCACCCGTCATCTGGTCGAGCGCCTCGCTCACCGTGTCTGCGGTGCGCGACAGCTCTTTCGCGCCAAAGCCCCGCGCCTGCTCAAACATGCGGTCGAGCTGGTCCTGCGGCACGCCTCGCAGCACGGCTGCAGCGCCGTCAATGGAGGTCGCGTTGACGATGATGAGATCGCGCAGTCGCTCAAGCAGATCCTCAACAAAGCGTCGCGGATCCTGTCCCGTCTGAATCACCCGGTCCGTCGCGGTAAACGCCGCCGCGGGATCCCCCGCGCCGAGCGCAACCACCACATCGTCGAGCAGTTCGGTGTGCGTGAAGCCGAGCAGCCCTGCGGCGCGTTCGGCGGACACCGTGTTGCCCTCGGAACCGGCGATGAGCTGGTCGAGGATCGACAGGGTGTCACGCGCCGACCCTCCGCCCGAGCGCACAACGAGCGGCAGCACGCCGGGCTCGACGATGACGCCCTCGCTGTCGCACAGCTGCTGCACGTAGTCGATGAGCGCCGCCGGCGGGATCAGGCGGAACGGGTAGTGGTGCGTGCGCGAGCGGATCGTGCCGATGACCTTCTCGGGCTCCGTCGTCGCGAAGATGAACTTCACGTGCGGCGGCGGCTCTTCCACGATCTTCAGCAGGGCGTTGAAGCCGCCCGCGGTGACCATGTGGGCCTCATCGATGATGAAGATCTTGAAGCGGTCGCGTGCGGGAGCGAATACGGCGCGCTCGCGCAGGTCGCGCGCGTCGTCGACGCCACCGTGGCTCGCAGCATCGATCTCGACAACGTCGAGTGAGCCGCCGCCAGCGCGGCTGAGCTCAACACAGCTCGGGCAGGTGCCGCACGGGGTGTCCGTCGGGCCCTCCGCGCAGTTCAGGCAGCGCGCCAGGATTCGAGCGCTCGTCGTCTTCCCGCAGCCCCTGGGGCCGCTGAACAGGTACGCGTGGCCGACACGGCCCGTGCGCAAGGCCGTCATGAGTGGATCGGTCACCTGAGACTGCCCAATCATTTCGGAGAATGACTCTGGCCGATACCGCCGATACAGTGCTGCTACCACGACACCCATGCTACCTCCGGGCACCGACATTTACGTGGGTGCGGGCGAGTCTGTGGAGAACTCGGGGATGCTTGGTGAGCCCAGATCGCTCCCTCACCGCCACTTCACGCGTCGCTCGGTTCGCTCGTCTCCCCCAGACCTGCGGGCGCGGGCCGCGCCGAGGAGTCTTGCGTTGCCACTGCCTCCGCTTCCGCTTCGAGTTCCGAGCCCAGTTCCGCTTCCGGATCCTCACCGCCCTCGACACGATCCTCCTCAGACGGCTCCTCCTCGGTCGCCGTCGACGACCCGGCAGCCTCCCCGTCGCCTGAGCTGTCGTCGCTCCCCGCGGCGTGCTCCGCTGCGTGCTCATCTGCGGCCTCAGCCGCGGGCTGCTGCGCGTCTGCCCCGCTCACGTCGTCGCTCGAACGCGGTGCACGAAGCTTGACGACGATCGGCGAGAGCTGGTCTCGCTGGCTGTCATTTCCCAGCCGCCCGTCGCGCCCCGATCCCCAGCCGTACAGCGTGCCATCGGCCGCAAGCGCGAAGGCGTGCATATCGCCGGCCGCGATGTCGGTGATCACTGCGCGAGCAGGCAGCGCCACGGGAACCGGAACCGCACTGCTCCCGGGCTTGCCTGTGCCCAACGCCTGAGCGCCCCAGGAATACACCCGGCCGGTGTCGCTCAGGCCGAGCGAAAACTGATCGCCAGCGGCAACGTTTGCGAGCCGCAGCCCCTCGGGCAGCAGCACTTCAGTCGGGGTGAAGTAGGCCCAGGAAGGGTCTCCCGTGAGCGGAACCCCGATCTCACCGACACCGTTGACGCCCCATCCCAGAAGGCCGCCGCTCTCGGTCACGGCGAGCACATGGACGTTGTTGGTCGTGCTCGCCGCCGATACCTGCACGATGCGGTCGGTCACGGGCATCGCGATGCGCTGCGGCCGCGACACCTCGGTGACGCCCTCTCCGAGCCCGAGCATGCCGTACTCGTTAGATCCCGTCGCCCACACCTCGCCGTCCTCGGTCACGGCAAATGTCGAGTCGAAGCCCGCCTCAACCGCGACGAAGCGCTTGTTCGGCAGGCCCTGCATCGGCGTGGGCGTGGGCGTGATCCCAACAAACGAGCCGTTGCCGAGCACACCCCGGTTCGCGTCGCCCCAGACGTACACCCTGCCGTCGGTGGAGAGGGCGACCGAATGCCGCCACCCGGCCGAGACCGACTGGAATCGGACAGCACCGTCCGCAGCACGCACCGGCGCCGGAGCCGTGACCGGCTTTGACGTCACCAGCCCAGTTCCGGTCTGGCTGAAATCGTTGTCGCCCCAGCCCCAGAGGGTGCCGTCATCCGCGACTGCGAGCGAGTGCTCCCACCCCGCCGCGACGTGCGTGAACTGGCGGCCTGCGGGGGCCTGCGTGAGCACCGGGACGTCCGAGCCCTTCGCCTGCCCCGAACCGAGCTGCCCGCGGTGTCCCAGCCCCCACGCGTACGGCGTTCCTGCACCGTTCACCGCGAGGGAGTGGCCTCGGCCGGCAGCGATGCGGGCGGGTGTGGGCGTTGCGACGCCGCCGGAGACCTCGATACCAGCCTCGGGCTGCGCGCTCACAAACCTGACGGGAAGCGAGGCGAGCGCCCGCACCGCGAAGCCCTCGCGCCCGGCCTCGCCCGTTACGAGCACCGGGAAGCTGCCCCGCGCGGTCGGCGCGTGCGCGATGTCCGCGGAGATGCGCTCCGTGCGGGTGACGACGGTGTCTGCCCCGGCCTGCGCGACGCTCCATTCGATGGAACGGTCGGCCGTGGTCTCGGGGCCGGGTAGCGCGCCCGCGGTGACACCGGCGGGGAGCGTGACTTCGGTCGTGAAGATGTCGCCGTCCCGCAGGAAGAGCGTCTCGCCCTCCTCGTCTGGGTGGCTCGCGAAGGTGAGGGTGCCGTCGGACCGCGAGGATCCCTTGGCGAAGTCGAGGCCGTAGACGCCAGACGCTACGTCCCAGATCGCGGGCACCTCGGCGGTCGCCTCGGGGCTGGTGCTTGTGAGTCGTTCGGGCAGCTCTATCGCCGCTGTCAGCGTAAGTTCATGTGCGGGGCGGATCTCGGGGAAATCGGCGACCACGCCAAACTCGGCGTACGGGAGGCGAACGCCCTCGTCAGTTCGTGCGACCACCGTTGTCGTCACCCGCCACTGGCCGGCCTGCTCCTCCGCACTCCAGGCACGCGCATACGCCGGGGCTGAATCCTCGAGCGGCAATTCCGCAGGCCGCATCCCGGCGGGGAGCAGCACCGTCGCTGCCAGGGATTCGCCCGCGGTGAGGGGCACAGGCTGTTCGCCGGCGGGCTGCATCGCGAAGCCAACCGTGCCCGCGGTCTGCCCCGGTCCGAACCCGGCTCCGACTTCAGGTGTCGCGACCAGCTCATAGATTCCCGCGTCCACGCGGAGCGCCTGCGAGAACTCGTTCCCGTGCACGGTCGAGCGGTCGGTGGCAATGGCTCCGACGAAGCCGCTGCTGACGCCGAGCGTCACAGCGACAATTGCGGCCGCCGCGGCCGTCCAGATCCCAGCGCGCACGAGGGGTGTGCGCTGCCCCTGACGGCCCGTCTCCTGCTGCGTGCTTCGCTTCATGGTGAAGCCCCTTCCGATTGCTTCAAGCACACCAAAGCGGCAGGGCTGACGCAGTGACGATCCCGCGATCTACGGGGTGCGCGCGGAAGACCTACGCGTGCGCTGCGACGCGTACGCGTAGATGGTGGTCGCGCTAACGCAGGGAGGAGTACTCGCCGATCTCATCACGCGCGAGCGCTCCGGACTTCCGGCGAATGTTCCGCAGGTGCGTCTCGACCGTGCGCACAGAGAGCGTCAGCGTCTCAGCGATTCCCGGGTTGTTCATCCCCTTGGCGACAAGGTCAATAATCTCCCGCTCCCGCTGCGTGAAGCCGAGCGTCGACTCCGCCTGCGTCAGGGCGACCTCCGTTGCCGGATCCTCCGACGACATGAGCGCCGCGATCTCCTCGCGCACCCGTGCCGCCTCGTCTTCGAGACTGTCCTCCCGGAGCATCCGCGCGGCCGCGGTGAAGTACTTCAGCGCGGAATCATTCGCGTGCTCGCGCCGGAGCCACCTGGCCGCCTCGATGAGCGCCTCGGGATCGCGTCGCTGGTGAGCGATCCGCGCATCGAGATAGGCGAGGAACACGGTTCCGCCCATCTCTTCGAGCCGCGCCCGCTGCTCAATCGCGGCATCAAGGTCGAAGTCGATGAGCAGCGCGAGCATCGTGGATCCGGCCGCGGAGAACGCGTACCCGCGGCTCGCGAGGTCTGCGGCGAGCGCCCGATACCTGCGCCCCGTCTCGGCGGGCTCACCGTCGATCTCCGTGACGAGCGCCTCGGGAAAGTCGCGCGCCCCCATCGGGAGCGCATCGCTGCGTCCCAGGTAGCGGCTGCCACGCTCAATGAGAGTGCCGACCGCGCCCGGCCGACCGCTGCGCCTGGCCGCGATCGCGAGCGCGTTCATCAGCGCCCGGTCTGGGCCGAAAAGCAGGTTTGCGGCCTGGAACTGGCCGCTCGCGACGATGCTGCCCGCTGCGGTCGCGTCCGCGTAACGGCTCATCGTCAGCAGTGCCATGACCGCGACGTAGCCTTGCGCGACCATCGCGGAGCGGTCGAAGCGTTCCCGGGCAGCGGCAAGCTGGGAGGAGGCCCATTCGAGTGCCTCCTGGGGTCGGCCGGAGGTCACGAGCGCGAGCCCCCGTAGCGGGGCCGCGAAGCGGGGCACCCATCCGGTTGCTGGCAGCTGCGCAAACCGGGCGAGCGCCTCGCACGGGCGGCCGCCCAGCGCGTGCATCGCGACGTAGACGAGGCCCCCGACCTCGCCAGCGAGGCCGGGGTGCTGCGCGATCTCGCCAATGCGGTCGAGGGCAGCCGGCGTGATTTCGGTTCGCTCCGCCCGGAATCCGATGAGCAGTGCTTCGATCGCGAGGGGTTCTCCGAGGTCGTGATCCCCACGAAGGGTGTCCTCGATCGTCGCTAGCGGGAGCTCCCTGGTGGTCTCCCACCGCGCCCGTAGGTAGCGAAGATACAGCGCAATCGTCGGGTGTGCACGAGCCGCGTCGGTGCCCGCGATGATCTCTTCGATCTGGCCGGCGGGCGCGTCTCCGGTCAAGCGGAGCTCGAGCGCGCGGACGGCCTCGGCTGGCCCCTTCGCGCTTTGCCAGGCGACCCAGGTCTGGTCGAGATCTTGTTCAAAGGCGTCACGGAACGCGCGCGCAAGGAGGGGGATCTCGGGCTGTGGGATCACGTCGGCGAACTGACGCGGCACGGTTGGCTGTTCCGCCAGCACCGGGCTGCTGTCTGTACCGAGCGCTTCCTCGATCTGCTGCCGCAGGCGAATGCTGCGCACGGACTGCGGCAGGTGCCTGAAGTAGTCGCTGATCCCAGGTGGGTTCACCGTCACCCGCGGCCCGCTGCCGGCTGTGAACAGCCGGACTAGGCCGCGCCCCTCAAGCGCCTCCAGGGTCTCCTGCCCGACGAGTGCCGTCGCCTGTTCAACGGGAAGCGGGCCCGTCGCGACGAGCATCTCCAGCGCTTCACGGGTGTCTTCCGGGTAGCGGAACAGGAGCGCCTCGAAGGCGCCCTCGAGTTCGCTCGACCAGAGGTCGGGGCTGTCTTGCCAGACGAGCCCGTGCTTGCGCACCCGCCCCCGGCGCCGCGCGGCGTCGACGAACGCGACCGCGAAGCCGGGAAGCCCGCCGGACTTCATGTGGATCCTGCCGCTGAGCGTCGGGGACACCTGGTCTCCGAGCCGCTCCTCGAGGAGATCGTGCACCTCGTCGAGCCTGAGTTCGTCGAGCGTGAACTTCACGACGGGCTGCGCCTTCTTGATGAGGAGGCGCTCGTTGGGGTCGCTCACGTTGCGCACCTCGGAGGTGCCAACGATCGGGATCTGGAACGATTTGTGGAGCTGCTCAAGGAGTACCCATGAGGCCTCATCGAGCAGGTCGATGTCGTCGACGAGCACCACGACTGGCCCCTCGGCTACGAGTTCTTTCACGAGTCGGCTGAGCTCGGCTGCGAATTCGGCGTCCGCTCCGCGCACGGGAGAGGCGGCGGGGAGCGCGGCGCGAAACGCTTCGAACGGGCGAGTGTTCTCGATGCCACGCAGTTGCAGCGTGGCGAGCCCGATCCCCCGCAGCGTCTCTGCGAGCTGCTTGAGCAACTCGCTCCGTCCAGACCAGTGCTGCCCGACGATCGACACCGATGTGCCGTCGATCACGTGCTGCATAATTCGTTGCACCTGCGTGCTCCGAGCGACCATCGTGTTCCTTCCCCCTGCTCGCGCGCGCTCACCGTACCCGGGCGACCACTCACCGCTTCCCCGTTCAGTAGTCAGAATACGTGAATCCTCGCCGAATGAAACAGTCACGCCTCGGCGCTGTTCGCGCTTCGGCGTCTGGGCGCGATCGCGATACCGAGCAGCACGAGAACCGCCGCGAGCAGTGCCAGCGCGCGGCGTGTGGTCCCGGTGTCACCGGAGACTTCCAACGGCCCCGTTTGGGTGTTTCCAATCTCGGTGCCGGTGAAGACAAGATCCACCGTGGAGACGGCCGGAAGCTGCGTCTCGCCTGCCTCAGGGAACGTCACTAGCAGGCAGACATCGGCGAACGCTCCGGCGGGCAACGACCCGAGGTCGAGACTCGAAGCGCTCGCCATCGGTGTGCGTGGCAGGTCTGCCATCGCTGCCGCATCGCACTCGCTGCCGTGGCGGGCGGCGATCCAGAGCGATTCGAGCGCGCGGTCGTGGCCCGTCCAGGCGACCTGTTCTGGGGCGAGCCGGATCCGCAGTTCGGTCTGCGAGTCGTTGCGTAGCTGCGCCGCGGCGAGCGCCGTCTCGCCGGGCCGGAGGGAGACATCGAAGAGCCTTGTGGCGGGTGTGACGGTGAGCGCTGCCCGGTCTTGCTCAGCCGCCGGCATCGGCGAAGTCGGCGATGCCGGCGAAGCCATTGCCGGAGCGGGCGGGCTCAGGGTGCATGCGAGGGTCACCCCAGCGGCGCACGCCAGCACACGAAGACGCATGGCGGTCACCGTACGAGGGCGGACGCTTCGCGCCGCGCGGTGGACTGAGCGCTTGGGGAGTCTACGTCGGTATGACTATCTGCGCGGTCTTGGTCGGCATCGACACGGTCTTGGTCTGCATCGACACGGTCTTGAGCTGCCGCGCCGCGGCCGCGACTGGGGAGAAACAACGCAATGAGAAACACAGCGCCGACAATGAGCCGGACTGCCCAGAGCCCCGAGAGGTGGAACAGCGTCGCCCAGGTGCCCTGCAGCGCGAGGCGTGGCGTGCCGAGAACCTGCTCCTGTGTCACGATAAACGGATCGTTGATCTCGTTGCCGTCGCCCTTCAAAATCGCGCCCTCGTCGACAAGCTCGACGACGCGGTGCACGTACTGGTCAGAGCGGTCTCCCGGCACCGGCGACACGATCACGGGTGAGCCCGTGCTGCGAAGCTCATCGCCGACCGGCCCCTGCACTACGAGGACATCGCCGACCTCGTAGGTGGGCCGCATGGATCCGCCGGTGACGGTCATGAAGTAGTCGCCCGTCACAGTCGACCAGAGGAAGGGTGCCGCGAGCGCGACGAGGAGCAGGCTGGCTGCTGCCCTGACGGTAAGGATGATGATGCGCATGCTGACCTCCACGTGGTCGCGCCGCTCGCGGCGGGCAGGGGAAAAGGGGGCGAGTCCGGCGACCTGGGGATGGGGGGGGTGCCGCCGGACTCGCTGGGGGGGGGTTACTTCGCGATGCTGTTGAAGAGGTAGTCGGCAGTGACTTCAGCCTCGTCGAGATCCGCAGCAAGGAATGCGTCGCTGTCCTTCACGTAGACATCGATACGCACCTTCACCGAGTCGCCGGGGGCAATCTCGAATGCTTCGGCCTCTGCGAGCTTCATGTTCGAGAGCTTGCCGGTGTCAATGAGCGAGCCGCCGTCGATGGCGACCCGGGTGTCGAGCGCTCCTGCGAGCTCGATCGACTTGTCGCCGCCTGGCTGCAGCATCGAGCCGAGGCCGACGCTGAGGGTGGCGTTCTGTGAGGTGTTGGTCGCCGTGTAGTACCCGGTGATGGCTTCGCCGTCCATGGCACCGGTGAAGGTGTTCGTCATCGGTGCGCCGGTGACGATGAGCTCGCCGTCTGCGCTCGTGTCGGTCACCTCGGTCTTGAACACGTTGTCGAAGATCGTGCTGTTCATCGTGACGAGCGCGCCACCGACGGTGACGCCGGCGATCAGGAGCAGCGAACCGCCAGCAATCGCGAGCTTCTTCTTGGTGGTCGTCTTCTGGGTAGTCATGCGGGCACGGCCTTTCTCAGTGGTGGGTGCGAGTGCGGCGCGGCTGCTGCGCCGTCCGAATCGCTGTTGTCTCAAGTACGAGTCAACTGGCGATCACACTGCTCCCCACGGAGAGTCCCCGGATCTGCGGGGCCGAACGCCCGCATCTACGCGTACTACGTACGCGGCTACGTCTGAACACGCCCGATTCTGTTCGGAGACCACGCAGACGCGTGCACAGAGTCCACTATCTCGCTGAGCCGCATCGCTCAGCGCACTCGTCACTCCCTCGTTAGCTCACGCGGTAGTCGAGCGTGATTCTGCGATTCGCGATCGCCGGCAGCACGCCTCGTGCTCGATCCACTGCGGCGGGAGTGACCTCTGCGACCGCGATGCCCTCCTCGCGCGGCCCGAGGCCGGCGACGACCTCGCCGAGCGGATCGACGATACGGCTGAGGCCGACCGTTGCCGCGTTGCGGGGGCCACCGCCCACAGCGGCGCTCGCAACGAGCCAGCTCACGTTCTCGAGCGCACGTGCGCGTGTGAGCAGCGACCAGTGGTCTTCTTTCCCGGGTCCCGAGGCCCAGGCGGCGACGACAACGAGGGTGTTTGCTCCCCGATCAACGAGGCTGCGGAACAGCTCAGGGAATCGAATGTCGTAGCAATTTGCGAGCCCGAAGCGGAGTGTTTCGCCGCCCAGTTCAACGTCGAACACCGGAGCGAGCTCCTGCCCGGGGCGGGTGTGAGCCGATTCGCTCTGCGAGAAGGCTTCGTACAGGTGCAGCTTTCGGTAGCGCGCGAGCTCGGAGCCGTCGGGCCCGACCGCGATCACCGTGTTGTACGGCAGGCCGTCGGCGGAGGGCTCGAAGCCCGCCGAGATCACGACGGCGTTGTGGCTCGTGGCGAGCTCGGCGGTCAACGCCGCAAAGGGTGCCCACCACTCCGCGGCGACCTCCGACAGCGCGTCAACGGTCACCGCCTGCAGCAGCACCATGGTCTGCTCAGGAAACACCATCACGCGCGCACCCGCGTCGGCAGCCTCAGCCGCGCGCACCCGCATCTGCGCGAGGTTCTCGCGCGGGTCAGTCGTCGGGGTGAGTTGAATGGTTGCGATCTTCACGAATATCTCCTTCGGTGCTTCGTGCCTAGCTGCAGCGCGTGGTGCCGTGGCCGAGAGGGCGGCCCCGAGTTCGGGAAGCCCGGTCCAGCCGCCGGCCCGATTAGCTGGACGTTACCAGCGCGATGCTCTGCTTGGCGATTTCTGCTTCCTCGTCGGTCGGGACGACGAGCACGGTGATGCGGGAGTCGTTCGCGCTGATGACGCGGGTGCCGGTTTCGGTCGAGTCGTTCCGATCGGGATCGATTCGCAGCCCGCACCACTCGAACCCAGCGCAGATGAGCGCCCGCAGGTCCGGCCCGTTCTCGCCGAGTCCTGCGGTGAACACGACCGTGTCGGCGCCTTCGAGCACTGCGAGGTAGGCCCCGAGGTAGTGCCTGGCCCGGTGAACGTACACTTCGATCGCGAGCTGCGCCGCGGCATCTCCGGCGGCGGCGGCAGCGCGGACGTCGCGGAAGTCGATCGTTCCGGTGAGCCCGAGAAATCCCGCCCGCTTGTTGAGCTCGCGGTCGACCTCGTCGACACTCACGCCACGCCGGATCAGATGGAAGATCGCCCCGGCATCGATGTTGCCCGAGCGGGTGCCCATCACGAGTCCCTCGAGCGGGGTGAGGCCCATCGACGTATCGACGGACCGGCCACCGTCGATCGCGCACATGGATGCCCCATTGCCGAGATGCAGCACGATCTGCTTGAGTGACTCCAGCGGACGGTCGAGGTGCCGCGCAGCTCGCCGCGACACGATCGAGTGCGAGATTCCGTGGAAGCCGTAGCGCCGGATCCCGTGCTCGGCGGCAAGCTCCCGGTCAATGGCGTAGGTATATGCCTTCTCCGGAATGGTCTGGTGAAAGGCCGTGTCGAAGACCGCAACGTGTGGGAGATCAGGGAACACCGCCCGCGCCGCGATGATCGCCGCGTGGTGGCCGGGGTTGTGCAGCGGGGCAAGCTCGGCGAGCTCGAGGATCCGCTCGGCGACCTCCGCGTCGATCAGCGTCGGCGCAATGAACTCGCTGCCGCCGTGCACGACGCGGTGACCGACGGCAACGATCCCGAAGCCCTCGATGGGGGTGCCGTTCTCAGCGAACCCCTCGACAATCGCGGCGAACCCGGCGGCGTGATCAGGGATATCCCGCTCTGTCACCGTCTCGGTCATCAACTCACCACCAGAACCGGGCCGGTGCCCCCTGTGCACGATCCGCCCCGCGCCCTGCTCGCCAATGCGCTCGACGAGGCCCTGCGCGAGCCGTTCGCCGCTCGATTCATCGATGACCTGGTATTTGATCGACGACGAGCCGGAGTTCACGACCAGTACGGCGTTCATCGTTCACCCGCCTGCACGGCGGTGATCGCGACGGTGTTAAGAATGTCCTGCACAGTGGCTCCTCGGGAGAGGTCATTGACCGGCTTGTTCAGGCCCTGCAGCACCGGACCGACGGCAATCGCGCCCGCCGAGCGCTGCACGGCTTTGTAGGTGTTGTTCCCCGTATTCAGGTCTGGGAATATGAAGACCGTCGCGTGGCCTGCGACCTGGGATCCCGGCAGCTTCGAGGCACCCGTCTCGGGGTCGATGGCAGCGTCGTACTGCAGCGGGCCCTCGACGAGGAGAGCGGGGTGTGCTTCCCGCACGATTGCGGTCGCCTCGCGCACCTTGTCGACCTCCGCACCCGAACCGGATTCGCCGGTCGAGTAGGAGAGCATCGCGATGCGCGGATCCACCCCGAACTGCGCGGCCGTTTCGGCCGACGACGCGGCGATGTCGGCGAGCTGCGCAGCGTTCGGATCTGGGTTGACCGCGCAGTCGCCGTAGACGAGCACGCGGTCGGCGAGCGCCATGAAGAACACGCTCGAGACAACCGATACCCCCGGCTTAGTCTTGATGAACTCGAGGCTCGGGCGGATCGTGTGCGCCGTGGTGTTCGCAGCCCCCGACACCATTCCGTCGGCGAGCCCCAGGTGCACGAGCATGGTGCCGAAGTAACTCACGTCAATCATGCGGTCACGGGCCTCTTCGAGCGTGACGCCCTTGTGCGCACGCAGCTTCGCGTACTCCGCCGCAAACTGATCAAGCAACGGCGACGTCGCCGGGTCGATCACCTCAGCGCCCTCGATCGCGAGGCCGAGCTCCGCTCCGCGCTTGCGGATCGCACTCTCCTCGCCGAGCAGCGTGAGGCGCGCGACGCCGCGGGCGAGCAGCGTGCTGGTGGCGCGGAGGATCCTGTCGTCGCTCCCCTCCGGCAGCACAATGTGCGCGTCCGCCTTCGCGGCCCGCGCAAACAGATCGTATGCGAACATCGCGGGGGTGCGGACACTGCCGCGGTGCAGCCGCAGTCGCTCGCGCAGATCGCCGGTATCCACATGCTCCTCGAAGAGCGCGAGCGCCGTATCAAACTTCACCGGAGATTCCTCGGTGAGGAGGCCTCGCGCGTGCACCACGCGCTGCGCGGTCTCAAAGGTGCCGTGCGGGGTGCGGATCACGGGGAGCACCGCCCCCACACCGTCGAGCAGTCGCTCCACGTCTTCCGACATCTCAAAATCGCCGTTGAGCACGACGGCCCCGAGCGTCGGGAAGCCCTCCGCCTCGTGCGCGATGGACACCGCGAGCAGCGTCTCCGCCCGATCCGCCGCGATCACCACGACCGCGCCCTCGAGCAGCCGCGGCAGCACGTTCGTCATCGACATACCCGCGATGACGATCTGTGTCACCTCGCGGCTCAGCAGCTCCTCGCTGCCGCGCACGAGCTGGCCATCGACCGCACGCATCACCTCGGCGACCGGGGGCGCAACCAGCATGGGCTCCTCCGGGAGCGCCCACACGGCGGTCCCCTCGGGCACGACTCGTTCGACAGCGGCGACAATCCCGCCGAGGTCTTCGCCGTCTGCGCGGTTGATGAGCGTCGCGAGCACGCTCGCGTGCTCCTCACGGAGCTCAGCGACGCTCAGCTCGACAATCTTCGCGAGCGTCAAGGCATCACGGGCGCTCGACTGCCCGAGCACCTCCTGCTCAGACAGGTCCCGCCCACCCACGACCAGCAACACCGGCGAATCGAGATTCGCGGCGATCCGGGCGTTCGTCGCGAGCTCAGTGGGCGCGGCAACATCGGTGTAGTCAGTCCCGACGACCACGATTGCGTCGCACTGGTCCCGCAGCGCGCGGTACGAGCTCACGATGCTGGCCATCGCCTCGTCAGCGTCGTGCGCAAGCTCCTCGTACGTGACCCCGATGCAATCCTCGTAGGCGCAGTCGGCCGTAGCCCTGCCGCGGAGCAGTTCGAGCACGCGGTCGCGTTCGTCTCGCGACCGGATCACGGGTCGGAAGACCCCCACGCGGGGCACACCGGCCTTCAACGCGTCAAGCACGCCGAGCGCGACCGCGCTCTTTCCCGTGCGTCCCTCGGCGGATGTGAGATAGATACTGACTGCCACGCTTCACAGTGTATTCGGCGCGTTCACCTCGCCGCCCGGAAACTGTGGAAGTCGCAGCTGGCACGCATCAGGGCCGGCACCCAGCGTGGGTACCGGCCCTGTTCACCGCTCGTGACGGTCCGATTATGCGTGGTTGTGTGACTATGCGTGGTTGCGTGCGGCGCGGCCCGCCACGTACCCGCGCTCGAACGCATCCCCGCGGCGAGCGCGCGATCGCTGCCCGGCCCAGGGAGTGCCGCCGTGGGCGTGGTCACGGCCGCAGCCGTGGTCCTGGCTTCCGTGGCCGCGCCATTGGCCCTCGCCGCGGCGCTGGTGTCCGTGGCCATCGCCGAAGCCGTGCCCGTGTCCGTGTCCGTCTCCACGGGCGAAGCCGTGTCCATGACCGAAGCCGCGCGCATATCCGCGTCCGCGGCCGCGGTGGCCGCGCGGAAGGCGCATGCCCTCGGCCCAGCCGAACTCGGTGGCGACCGCCTCAAGTGTGGCGAGCGTTGTCGCGAGATCCCCCGGGGACACTGCCGAGGTCGTGCGCTCGCGCACCGTCTCAACGATGCCGTTCAGCCGCTCGCGCGCTGCCACGCCCGCGTCGGTGAGCTCCCAGGAGAGCCCGGTCGCGCGCATCGTCTCGGCACTCGCCCGCTGGATCCATCCGCGATCCGCGAGTGACCACATGCGGCCGCCGCGTCGCTCGATCCGCTCCCGCATGCGGTCGGACAGCTCGCGCTCCCCCGACAGCAGGTTGAGTACCCGGAGGTCACGGCGCGATGCGCCGGCAGCTGCGAACTGTGCATCGATCTCGCGGGCGATGAGCGCGTCAATCACTCGGCTCCAGTGGCGGATCGAGTCAGGCCTGCGAGCCGGCTCGAGCGGCGTTGCCGGGATCTCGTGCGCGCCTGTCTCGGCGGCGGGGCGGGTGTTGGTGTGGGGGTTGATGGGGGTGAAGTCTTGAGTGTTACTCATGAGGAGTCCTTTCTTGCGGGGCGATCGCCTCCGCTGCGCATGCTCCCGGTCTCGGGCCCGACACAAGTCCATGTCACTGTGCATGCATATGTATAGTGACATGTAAATATATTCATGTCAAGTTACATGTAAACTTTCTGCATGGACATTCCAGCGAGCTCACAGCCTGAGACTCCAGCACCCCCCGCCACGACCGAGGTCGACGCGCTCATCGACGCGCTCGCCCAGATCCGCGGGCGCCGGGGACACCGAGGCGGATTGGGCGCTGGCGGAACTGGCAGGTCGGGTGGCGGCCGCGGGCCGCGCGGCGACCACCCGCGAGCTGCCCACGGCGCAGGCGAAGCAGACGGCAGGGCCCAGCATGGCCCCCACGCACGCGGCGGCGGGCCGGCCCTGGTGCGGCTCCTCAGCACGATCCTCCACGAGGGAGAGCCGCTCTCAGTGAGCGAGCTCGCGGTGCGCATCGGCGTCGATCAGCCCCGGGCGTCACGACTCGTGCAGCAGGCCGTCGAACACGGCCACGCAGAGCGGGAGGCCGATCCAAGTGATGCACGGCGCAGCCGCGTGCGCGTCACTGAGTCAGGGGCGCAGCTCGTCCACACGGTACGCAGTAGGCAGCGCGACGACGCGGGCGCTGCGCTTGCGGCGCTCGACGCGGCGGAGCGCACACAGCTCCTCGCCTTGCTCGGCAAGCTCTCCGCCGCCTGGCCACAGCACCAGGAGCCGCGCTCATAACCCATGACCTCAGCGAGGTCATGGGTCTTTTACCACCCAAACGACCCCTTTTCGCTGAGGTCATGGGTGGTGAGCGGCGGGCGGGCGGGAAAGGCAGCGGCGGGGTGGCTGGAAAGGCAGCGGCAGGCCGGGGCGCTCGGCCAACAACGGGACGCAGAGCAAGGCAGCAGAAAAAGAAAGCGCCCCCCACGCACCCGATAGAGCCCGGCTACCCTTGCTTCGTTTCCGACCTGGGGGAGTTAACCAAGATATCGCCACGTGAGGGGCGGATCTAGTCTAGCGGATCACGAGGACCCCTGAGTACCACCAGCGTTCTCGCCAGCCACCGAACCATCGGCAGCTGAACCATCGGCAGCCGATCCATCGTCACTCGGTCCACCAGCACCCGCTCCGCCAGCCACCGAGGCCTCAGCCGAGTCAACCACCGGGATCGCCCCGGTGGCCGCCATGGGTTCGCCCGTGAGCAGTTCCTCGGCGTGCTCCTCGTCGATCTCGCCAGCAAACTGCGACTGGTAGAGCGCGTAGTACGCTCCCCGGCGCGCGAGCAGGTCCTCGTGCGAGCCCTGCTCAACGATGCGGCCGGCCTCCATCATGAGGATCGTGTCGGCGTCACGAATCGTCGACAGGCGGTGCGCGATCACGAAGGAGGTGCGGTCGCTCCGCAGCGCCCGCATGGCCTGCTGCACGAGCACCTCGGTGCGCGTGTCGACTGAGGAGGTGGCCTCGTCGAGGATGAGCAGCGACGGGTTCGCGATGAAGGCGCGCGCGATCGTGAGCAGCTGCCGCTCGCCCGCGGAGAGCGACGAAGCGTTCTCTGCGATGACAGTGTCGTAGCCATCGGGGAGCTGGCGCACGAAGCGATCCACCATCGTGGCCTCGGCGGCCGCAACCACTTCGTCGTCGGTGGCGTCGAGCCGGCCGTAGCGAATGTTCTCGCGGATCGTGCCGTCGAACAGCCACGCGTCCTGCAGCACCATGCCAATGTGTGAGCGCAGCGCGGAGCGTGAGAGCTCGGTGACGTCGACGCCGTCGAGCAGGATCCGTCCGCCGTCGAGTTCGTAGAACCGCATGATGAGGTTCACGAGCGTCGTCTTGCCGGCGCCGGTCGGGCCGACGATCGCGATCGTGTGACCAGGGCGGGCCTCGAGCGAGAGGTCCTCGATGAGCTTGGAATCAGGATCGTAGCTGAACGACACGTTCTCGAAACGCACGTGGCCCTCGGTGCGCGCGGGCAGGGTGGCCGTCTCGGTGTCGGCCTCCTGCTCTTCCGCGTCGAGCAGTTCGAAGGTGCGCTCGGCCGATGCAACGCCGGACTGCAGCATGTTCGCCATGCTCGCCATCTCGCCGACGGGCTGCGCGAACTCGCGCGAGTACTGGATGAAGGCGGTGACGTCGCCAAGGGTCATCGTGCCGCTGGTCACGCGGAGCGCTCCTGCGACGGCGATGAGCACGTAGATGAGCGACTGCACGAAGGTCATCGACGGCATGATGGCCCCCGAGAGCGCCTGCGCCTTGAACGAGGCAGAGAAGAGGCCCTCGTTACGACGGTCGAACTCCTCGGTCATCTCAGCCTCGCGGTTGAAGATGCGCACGAGCTCGTGGCCGGTGAACGACTCCTCGATGTGCCCGTTGAGCGCGCCCGTGTTCTTCCACTGGGCCGCGAACAGCTTCTGCGCGCGCACGCCGACGACGCCGGCGATGACCGCCGACAGCGGCAGCGCGATGAGAGCGATGAGTGCGAGCTGCCACGAGACGACGAACATCATCGCCATGATGCCGATGATCATGAGGGCAGACTGCACGAGCTGTGAGAAGGCCTGCTGCAGTGCCTGCTGAATGTTGTCGACGTCGTTGGTGACTCGCGAGAGCACGTCGCCGCGCTGTCGGCCGTCGAAGTACGACAGCGGCAACCGGTTGATCTTTGCTTCGAGGTCCGAGCGCAGCTTGTAGACGATCCGCATCACGAGGCGGTTGAGGATGAAGCCCTGCAGCCACATGAGGAAGGAGGACACGAGGTACAGGCCGATCACGATGAGGATCAGGCCGCCGAGCGCCGCAAAGTCAATGCCCTGGCCGGGCACGACATTTGCGCCCTGCAGCATGTCTGCGAATTGGGTCTTCCCGTCGGCGCGCAGGTCAGCCACGATGGTCTCGAGCGGCACGCCCGCGGGGAGATCCTTCCCGAGCACACCGTTGAAGATCACGTCGGTCGCGCGCCCGAGCACCTTGGGGGCGATCACCGCGAGGATGACCGAGCCGATCACGAGCAGCACGACGGCGGCGAACCTCGCCTTTTCGGCACCGAGCAGTCCGACGAGGCGTTTGGCAGACGGCCAGAAGTGTTTTGCCTTGCGCGGCGGGGCGTCCTCCCCCATCATCGCGTCGACCCCGGGCTCGAAGTTCGAGAAGTCTTCCTCGATTTCCTCGGGGGTCACCGCGGCGCTGGCCTTCGCGGACTTGTCACGCTTCGCCATTACGCTGCCTCTGCTTCCTCGAGCTGGGATCGCACAATTTCTTGGTACACGTCGCTACTCTCGAGTAGCTCTTCGTGTGTTCCGCGGCCAACGATCTCGCCGCCCTCGACGACGAGGATCTGGTCTGCCTCGGTGATCGTGGAGACGCGCTGCGCCACGATGATTGTCGTAGCGCCCTCGGTGGCCTGGGGCAGCGCCGCGCGCAGCCGCGCGTCGGTCGCCACGTCGAGGGCCGAAAACGAGTCGTCGAACAGGTAGATACGCGGTTTCGACACGAGCGCCCTGGCGATCGAGAGCCGCTGCCGCTGGCCGCCTGAAACGCTCGTGCCGCCCTGCGAGATGGGCTCGTCGAGTCCGAGTTCTTTCTCGCGGACGAAGTCTTCGCCCTGGGCGATGCGCAGCGCCTCCCAGAGTTCGGCGTCCGTCGCTTCGGGCCGCCCGAACCGCAGGTTCGACGCGATCGTGCCCGCGAACAGGTATGGCCGCTGCGGCACGAGCCCGGTCGTCTCTGCGAGCTGCGCGCGTGTGAGCTTCGCGACTGGGGTGTCGTCGATCGTGACGGCCCCGCTCTGCGGGTCGTACAGCCGGAGCATGAGGTTGAGCAGCACGGTCTTGCCCGCGCCGGTGGACCCGATAATCGCCGTGGTTTTGCCAGCCTCTGCGACGAAGCTGACGTCCCGAATCACTGGCGCTTCTGCGCCGGGGAAGCCGAAGGTGACGTTCGTGAACTCGATGCGGCCACGCGTCGGCGTTGCGACCGTTTCGGTCTTCGCGAACTCAAGCGTCGACTCGGTGTCGAGGAGTTCTTTGATGCGCTCGGCGCAGACAACGGCGCGCGGGATCATCATTGTCATGAAGACGCCCATCATGACCGCCATGAGGATCTGCATGAGGTACTGCAGGAAGGCCGTCAGGGAGCCGATCTGGATGTCACCCGCGTCGACCCGGTGGCCGCCGAACCAGAGCACAGCGCCCGTGGCGAGGTGGAGCACCATCATGATGATGGGGAACATGAGAACGAAGATGTTGCCGACTCGCACCGAGACGTCGGTGATGTCGCGGTTTGCGACGTCGTAGCGCTTTGTCTCGAAGGGTTCGCGCACGAACGCGCGGACCACGCGGATGCCCATGATCTGCTCGCGGAGCACGCCGTTAATCGCGTCGACCTTGTCCTGCATGACGCGGAAGAGCGGCAGCAGTTTCCAGACGAGGAAACTCACGATGACAGCCAGGATCGCGACGGACACCCAGACGAGCCAGGCGAGCCCCGCGTCTTCGCGCAGTGCCATCACGACGCCACCGATCGCCATGATCGGAGCGGAGACCATGAAGTTCAGGGTCATGAGCACGAGCATCTGGATCTGCTGCACATCGTTCGTACCGCGGGTGATGAGCGTCGCCGCACCGAACTTCGTGGCCTCAAGCGTCGAGAGCGTGTCGACCTTGCGGTACACCTCGCGCCTGAGATCGCGACCGACACCCATCGCGGTGCGGGCACCGAAGTACACGGCGGCGACGGCAACAACCAGCTGTCCGAGTGAGGCGAGGAGCATTACTCCGCCTGTGCGCCAGATGAAGCCGGTGTCGCCGACTGCGATTCCGCGGTCGATGATCTGGGCGTTCAGGCTCGGGAGCCAGAGCGTTGCCATCGTTGAGAGCAGCTGCATGACGAGCACAATGACGATGAACACCCAGTAGGTTTTTGCGTGTCGCAGGGCCAAGGATATGAGGGCCACGGGCTTCCTTCCATCGCGGCGAGGGGCGTATTGGCGGGTCAACTGCCCTTGCCCCTTCGCGGCAGGATCAGCCGGATACACCTCGCAGCTATCCGCCCACGCGGTCAATAATACCCGGCAGCACCTGGGCGGGCCAGGTATCAAACGTAGGTAACGACCAGCTCACAATAGAGCAACAATTGTTTACGGTGTTGGCGAAAGGACTAGAACTTATCTCCGAACTCCTGTACTACTTAAAAGGTCAGGTAGTTCGCATGCGCCGTTCTGAAAAGGCAGAACCGAGTGCTGCACGGCCAGACGTTCGTAGTGCACCGACACGCAGCAGTTTCGGCGCACGCGCGGCATCTTGCGGCTTGAAACCAGCAGCGCGCACGCCGCGGATTTCCGAAAGGACCAACCGTATCTCTTCCCCGAAAAATTTCAGCTCAGCGCATCCGCGCGAGCGCTCCAAGACCAGGCCCGTGACCGCCCGCCGTTCAGTCCCTCCAGCCCCGGTGCTCCGCTTCCCCACTTAGCGCCCTTCCTTCGCATTCGGTCCTTCGGCTCCCGCCGACCCGCAATCTGAAAGGAAGCACCCATGCAAGAGCATCTCCAGCAGCTCTCGGGCCCCATCGTTGTCGCCCTATTTCTCGCATTCTTCGGGACGAGCCTCGTAATCTCGCTCCGCATCAGCCAGAAGCGTGAAAACGCCGACGGCTACATGACCGGCGGCGGCCGCGTCGGCTTCGGCATTTCGTCCGCGTCGATGACCGCCACGTGGATCTGGGCCGCGTCGATGTACGCGTCCGCCACCTCCGGCTACACCTACGGCCTCTCTGGCCCGATCCACTACGGCCTGTGGGGCGCGCTGATGATTCTGCTCATCTACCCCTTCGGGCGCAGGATCCGCAAGGTCGCGCCCCGCGCGCACACCATCGCCGAGGTGATGTTCGCCCGGCACGGCCGCTCGAGCCAGCTCATGCTCGCAGGCTCAAACGTGCTCGGATCCATCATCAGCCTCACTTCGAACCTCATCGCCGGCGGCGCGCTCATCGCGATGCTCTCGCCGTTCACGTTCGGCCAGGGCGTCATCGCGATCGGCGCGGGCGTGCTGCTGTACACACTGTGGTCTGGCTTCCGCGCCTCAGTACTCACCGACTTCATGCAGGTGCTGTTCATGCTCGGCGCCGTGATCATCATCATTCCGGTGGTGTTCTTCGCCGCCGGCGGCCCCGATCTCTTCGTGACGGGCGCGAACAACCTCACCCCGCAGCAGTCAAACTTCTTCTCCTCCGACGCGTTCTTCAACCAGGGTGCCCCCTACATCGCTGCGGTGCTCGCCTACGCAATCGGCAACCAGACGATCGCGCAGCGGCTCTTCGCCGTGCGCGAGGACCTCATCAAGAAGACATTCGTCACCGCGACCTTCGGGTACGGCGCGACAATCATCGGCATCGGCATGCTCGGCGTGATCGCGCTCTACGCGGGCATCGAGCCGACCGGCGGCGATGTGAATAACCTCATCCCGCAGATGGCCGCAACCTACCTGCCGCCAGCGCTGCTCGCACTGTTCTTCATCATGATCATCGGCTCGCTGTCCTCGACCGCGGATGCCGACCTCACGGCACTCGCCTCGATCGTGATGGCAGATATTTACGGTCAAAACATCGCGAAGGGCAAGCCAAACCCGCGCACGATGGTGCTCGTTGGCCGTGTCACGATGATCGTCGCGATGACCGCCGGCATGTACTTCGCGGGCTCACAGCTGAACATTCTCGACCTCCTCGTCTTTGTCGGCGCACTCTGGGGGGCCCTCGTGTTCCCGGTGATCGCGAGCTTCTACTGGAACCGCGTCACGAACGCCGCGTTCAGCATCTCCGTGGTCGTGGCACTCGCGACCTTCATCCCGGTCCGCTTCGAGTGGATCGAGATGACCGGTTGGGTCGCCATCGTGTTCGACGTGCTCGCCACCATCGGCATCGGTGTCGTCCTCGGCCTCATGGCCTTCGGCTTCTTCGGCAAACGGGTGGCATTCTGGGTCGCCGGGATCTCGATCCTCGCCTCTGCACCGTTCGCGATCGGTTTCCTCCACACCTACCCGGTGCTTTCTGGGTCGCTCGTCGCCTACTCGGTGAGCACGATCCTCTGCACCCTCATCACGCTCGCGTCGAAGAAGCCACCGTTCGATTTCGAGCTCATTAAGCAGCGCACCGGCGACTTCGACCCCGTCGAAGAGATCGTTGCTCGGGCGGCCACCGGATCCATCGACACCGTCGCAACCCCGGCCGCCACCACCACCTCAGACGCGGTCTCGGCCGCGGGGAAGTAGGACACACCATGAATTGGGAAGTCATCCTGCTCACGGCCTACGTGCTCGTCTGGCCAGTCATCGTGATCGGCGCACTGTTCGTCATTGTGCGCGCGTTCATTCGGGACTGGCGCGAGGCAAAGCGCGAGGGCCGGCAGATTATTTAGTCCGAGTTTTCCTACTCATTCCCTTTTCCGCGTGAATCGGGCAAGGTAGGGACAGGGCCCCTTGGGGAGTTTCTCCCCCTGGGGTCGAACGAAGTGGGGCGCGAACCTGCGAACCCCACAACAATGTTGAAGGGGGATCGCCCATGCATACCGATATTCCGCTCCGTTCCGAGATCGAGCAGCTCGCCCAGGTTGAGCGCCCGAACCTCATCACCATCGTGCTCAGCACCTCACCGGTCACGGCAGAGGCCGAGGCCATTCGAATCAGCTACGGCAACCTCGTCAGCGAGGCCGTCGCAGAGCACACCAAGCACGGCGGCGACCCCGCGGAGATCGCTGCAACCGAGGCGGGACTCCGGGCACTCCTCGACGACACTTCGTTCTGGCATTACCTCTCGCACAGCCTCGTCGTGTTTGCGAGCCCCGAGCGCACCATCGCCTACCGCCTCCCGAACGAGCTCGACTCGGAGTTCTTCTCGGGCAACCACTTCCGCATCGTACCGCTGCTGCGCACCATCACCTTCGCGCACGATGCAACCGTGCTCGCCCTCAGCCAGAACGCGGTACGGCTCATCGCGATCGGCCCGGACCACAGCGGTACCGAGCTGCCAGTACCCGAACTGCCGAGCGATCTGCTCGACACGTTCAATGTTGAGGATCCCGGTGTCGAGTCACACCGCCGCAGGCTCCACGGCCCAGAGGGCCAGGATGCCCGGCTGCTCGGCTTCGCCCGCGCCGTCGATCGCGCGATCGCCCCGGTGCTTCGCAGCACCCGCGGCCCACTGATCCTCGCCGCGGCTCAGCCGCTCGACAGCCTCTTCCGTTCGGTGACGCGTAACGCGAAGCTCCTCGAAGACGGAATCTCGGGCAACCCCGACAACCGCAGCGCCGGCGAGATCGACGCCGCCGCCCGTGAGATCCTCGACTCGTACTACGCGGCCGAGCTTGCGGAGCGTCAGGAGCAGTTCGGTAACCTCCGCGCCGCAGGCCGCGCGGTCACCGACCTGTCTGACATCAGCCGTGCCGCGGTTGCGGGCGCAATCTCGACGCTCTACGTCGACATTGACGCGCACCCGGAGGGCACACTCGACGCGCAGGTTGGCGGGCTCGTTGCCGAAAGCACCGCGGGCTACGGTCTCGTCGATCAGCTGGCGGCCAAGGTGCTCGCGAGCGGCGGCCGGGTGCTCGCGCTCCGCGGCGACGAGGTGCCGGGCGGCGAACAGCTCGGTGCCGAGGTGCGCTTCAGCGTCTAAGCCTTTCCGGTAGCAGTAGGGCAAGAGCCCCGGTGGCGAACGTGCTGTTCGCCACCGGGGCTCTTGCCGTGCTGCTGGCTACCGCACGCCGTAGTTTGCACGCTCGGAGTCTTGGAACATCGCCCACTCACCGAGAGCCGCCAGGTCCACCCCACTCCCCAAATATCGCTCAAAGGACATGCTCTCAGCGAGGTCAGGGGGGATCGGCAGCTGAGAAGCCCTGACCTCGCCGAAGACATGTCCTTTCGGCGCGCTTGATCTCTGCGCGCTTGATCTCGGCGCGCTTGATCTCTGGGCGCTTGATCTCTGGGCGCTTGCGCCCTCGGCGCGGCAACGCAAAAGGTGGGCCGCCCCTTTCGGGACGACCCACCTTCAGTTCGCTAGAGCGAGAACTTACGCAAGCTTTACGCCAGCGCCAGCTTCCTCGAGCTTAGCCTTTGCCTCTTCAGCTGCGTCCTTCTTTGCAGCCTCGAGAACGGTCTTCGGTGCCTCTTCGACGAGTGCCTTAGCCTCGCCGAGGCCCAGGCCGGTGAGCTCGCGCACAACCTTGATGACCTGGATCTTCTTGTCGCCAGCCGACTCGAGAACGACGTCAAACTCGTCCTTCTCTTCGACAGCCTCAGCAGCAGGAGCTGCAGCAGCAGCAACTGCGACGGGAGCAGCAGCCGAAACGTCGAACTCCTCCTCGAACGCCTTAACGAAGTCCGAGAGCTCGATGAGGGTCAGGCCCTTGAACTGCTCAAGCAGTTCTTCAGTCGAAAGCTTAGCCATGGTGATTCTCCTTGATGTTTGCCCTGCACATCGCGCAGGAACAGTGTGTTTCAGGTCGGCGGATGCCGATCCTTAAGCGTCCTGCTTCTCCTGCAGCGCGCCGAAGCCGCGAGCGGCCTTAGCGGGCAGAGCGTTGAACAGCTGTGCAGCGCCGATCAGCGAAGCCTTCATAGCGCCAGCAGCCTTAGCCAACAGCACCTCACGGCTCTCGAGATCGGCAAGCTTGCCTACCTCAGCGGCGGTCAAGGGCTTGCCATCGAAGTAGCCAGCCTTGATCACCAAAAGAGGGTTTGCCTTGGCGAAGTCACGCAGTGCCTTCGCGACGGTGACAGTGTCACCGTGCACGAACGCGAGTGCCGACGGGCCAGCGAGCTCGTCGTCAAACGCGGTGATTCCAGCCTTGTTGGCTGCAATCTTGGTCAGCGTGTTCTTCGCCACAGCGTATGTCGCGTGCTCGCGGATGCTGTTGCGGAGATCCCGCAACTGAGCAACCGTGAGACCGCGGTACTCAGTCAGCAGAACGGCGCCCGACTCTTCAAACTGCTTCTGAAGATCGGCGACCGTAGCGTCCTTCGTTGCCATGGCGCTCCCTTAGTTGTCGTATCCGGGGCGGCGAATGCCTCCCGGCGGCCGTGCCGCACGAAGCAACTCCTGGAAAAGGAAAAAGCTCCGGCGCGCACGCACGGAGCTTCGAGATTCACGGAATTCGCATTCACGCTTCAAGGAGTTCGTACCTGCGCTGGTCCTCACGTTTCCACTGCTGGATCTGTGAGCGTTCCGAAGTTCTTGCGAACTTTACCGACGGTCTTGGGCCATAGAGAACTCTAGCACAGTCCCATCACGCAAGAAAGCTGGGCGGTCGAAATTCCGACCACCCAGCCCTCAGCGAGTCGCTCGCGAGCGCGCTAGTCTGCGGGCTTCAGCATGTAGCCCGCACCACGAACAGTGTGGATCATTGCCGGGCGGCCCGCGTCAATCTTGCGGCGCAGGTACGAGATGTACAGCTCCACGACCGTGGGCTTGCCGTCGAAGTCGTAGCTCCAGACGCGATCCAAGATCTGCGCCTTCGACAGCACGCGACCCGAGTTGCGCATGAGGTAGCGCAGCAGCTCGAACTCGGTGTTGGTGAGCTGGATCGTGTCGCCCGAGCGCGAGACCTCGTAGCTGTCTTCGTTGAGCTCGAGGTCGCCGACGCGGAGGATCGGGTTTGGCTGCGAGGCAAGGCGCACCTGTGAGCGACGCACGAGCCCACGGAGCCTGGCGAGCAGCTCCTCGAGGCTAAAGGGCTTTACGACGTAGTCGTCGCCGCCGGCGGTGAGGCCCGCCACACGCTCCTCGACCGAGTCGAGGGCTGTCAGGAAGAGCACGGGGAACACCTCCCCCTTTGCACGGACCTTAGACAGCAATTGCATACCGTCGAAGTCGGGGAGCATAATGTCAAACACGGCCACGTCGGGCTGGAATTCGGCAATAGCCTCGAGCGCTTCTGCGCCCGATGCCGCTGATCTCACCTCCCACCCCTCGTAGCGAAGGGCCATGGCAATGAGTTGCGTTATCGACTCCTCGTCATCTACGACGAGTGCGCGCACCATTGAACCATCTTGTCTCGTGAGCGTCTGGGCAACCATGCGTCTATAGTGCCTGTTTCGTCTGGGCGCGGGCTGGGGGCAAACTTTGCCAGACAGGTGTATACTCTAAAAGTTTCGAACATCACTCAGTTGATACTCAGTCAAACTGGCGGTCTTTCGCGTTCTGCGCGCCACGCGGCACACGGGCAGAGAGCCCGCCGCGGTGCGTGAGAGGATGGGGCGGTGTCTACCCCAGCAGTGTTCTCTGGAGCGCATCTCTCGCGCATCGTCACTGACGGAACCGATCATAGCGCGTGGATGCGGGCACGATCCCGCGGCATCACCGCAACTGACGTGGCGAAGCTCTCGACCCCACGATCCATCGAAACCGCCGCACGCGAGAAGATGTACGGCAGCCGGTTCATCGGCAATGCGTACACGGAGCACGGCAAGGCCAGGGAGCCGAAGATTGCGGCCTGGGTGGAACGAGAGCATGGGATCCGCCCGAGCTCCGCGCTGTTCCACGCCGAGACCGACCTGCGCCACCTCGCGACGCCCGACGGCGTTGTGGAGCGCGATACGGGCGTGCTTGAGCTCGCCGAGATCAAGACCACGAACAAGGAGTGGCGGGTCATTCCGCGCAACTACCTCCGGCAGATATGGTGGCAGCAGTACGTGCTTGGGGCGGAGCGCACGCTGATGGTCTGGGAGCGGCACGAGAACTTCGTGCCCGTCGGCGAACCCGAGATTCGGTGGATCGACCGCGACGAGTCAGAGATCGAGCGGCTCGTGAACCTCGCCGGCGAGCTCATCGACGTGCTCATCGCCCGCACCAGCTAGCCGGAATGCCGCCGCACCAACGGCGTGCAGCCCCGCGCGAACCCCAAGACCCCAAGACCCCAAGACCCCAAGACCCCAAGTTATCCATTCCGACCCGTTTTCGGCCCACGCAAGGGTCGGTCTGAATTAATAGGGGCGGAGAGGACGCTTCGGAGGCGCACCGGCTAGCCTGCGCGGCCACTAACGGACCGGGCCACCCATGAATCCGCCCGCGTACCCGCTCGCACGCACTTGCTCGTCGTAGCTGCGCTCGGACAATTCCTGAAGCGCGGCGTGCAAGGCCTTGAGCCCGGGCGCGTCGGGGATCCTCGTGGCCTCCGCCCCCACGTACAGGTCAATATCTCCTGAGCCCCACAGCCGCTGCACCGGATTTTGCTTCGAGCGCACCTCGCGCACGCGCGCGAGCGACACCTCGGTGCGGTGCCGCACAAAGAAGCCGTGGTGCACGATGACTCGCCGAGTAGTGACGACCGCACGCCGCGCGAGCCACCCGAGGATCGGCGCGATCGCCGCAAACGCGAGCAGTAGCAGGGCGACGGCCCCAGCGGCAAGGTTCATCCAGAGTTCGGGGAAGGATCCGATACAGAAGCCTCCGAGCCCTGCAACGACGAACATCACGACAACCGGCGCCGTGAGGTGCCTGCCGTGCCGCCGCACACGCACCACAATCTCCTCGGGCGCGAGCGCTGCCGTGCGGGCCGAGGTATCCAGCGCGGACGGCTGGCTCCCCGGAGCCCACTGCTGGGCAGGCGGGGAAGCCCAAGAGAGGTCCTGCCCGCCACCAGCGTGCGTTGCCTGGGCAGGGAGGACCGTCGTCTCCTGAGTCTTCCGGGTACGCCGCATACCCCTATTCTGCCCTCTCGGACAGGGTTACCGCGCATGGGCCCGGCACACTACGCGGGATCAGCAGCGGTGTCCTGGCCCTGATCGGTGTCGGCAGCGGCCAGCCCGGAGGCATTCCCGGCCTGCCCCTGAGCGGAATCCATCGAGCCAAGCTCGGGGGTCTCGCGCGATTCTCCGCGCGCGGGCCCCTCACCTTCGGCGGCGCGGGCCGCCATGGGGTTCGCTGCGCGACCCGCCGCGGCACCCGCCGCGCTGCCGGTCACGACGCCGTTGAGCATGCCGACGAGGTCGACCCCAACGGTCTCCTTCGCCATTTCGAGCAGCCCCTTGAGGTTGCCCATTGCGTCGCCAGCGACTCGCGAGGTGCCGTCTGCGGAGACGACGGTGAAGCTGTCGATCCCAGCGATCGCCTGCGCGTACTCGCCCGCGATCTCGGGGAGGCGGTGGATGAGCTCCTGCGCGAGCACCGCCTGTGACTGCGTCTCAAGTGCGCGAGCTCGCGCCTCGACGGCGACCGCCTCGGCGGTACCCTTTGCCTCGATCGCTTCTGCCTCTGCCCGGCCCTCGGCCGCGACTGCCTCAGACGCGGCGATACGCGCGGCGCGGGCGGCGAGGCCCTCGCGCTCGACGGCCTGCGCGCGGCCATCAGCGGCTGACACAGCGGCGGCGGCTTCTGCCTTCGCGAGCGCTTCGAGGCGGTAGGCCTCTGCCTCGGCGACCGCGCGCACGTCGGCGTTGAGCTTCTCGGTGCGGAGGGCCACCTCGCGCTGCGCGGTGATCTGCTGCTGCTCGACGATGGCCTGCTGCTGGATCGCCTGCTCGAGCGGGTCGGCAGCCTGCGCCTGCGCGTTCGCCTTATCCGTCTCGGCCTGAATCTCGGCCTGGCGGAGCTTCAGCTCACGGTTGCGGTCGAGCAGCACCTTCTCAGCGGCGATCTTCGCTTCCTCAGACGCCTGGTACGCATTGGTCTCGGCAATGTCCGCCTGCTGGCGCACCTTCGCAGCCTCGGGCCGCCCGATGTTCGTGATGTAGTCGGCGCCGTCGCGGATCTCCTGGATCTGCAGTGTGTCAACGACGAGGCCCTGCTTCGTGAGCGCCTCTTCGGCAGCTTCGAGCACGCTTTGAGCGACGACTGCGCGATCCCGGATGATCTGCAGCACCGTCAGACCACCGATGATCGAACGCAGCGAGCCCGACAGCACCTCCTGTGTCGACTCATCAATCTCATCAGAGTTCGAGAGGAAGCGCTGTGCGGCGGCGCGGATCATCTCCTGCGTGCCTCCAACCTTCACGACGGCGACAGCCTGCGCCTGCATGGTGATGCCGTCGGTCGTCTGCGCCTCGGTGGTAATCGAGAGTCGGCGCGAGCGCAGGGAGATCGTGAACGACTTCTGCACGAACGGCAGCACGAAGACACCGCCGCCGGTGACAACCTTCTGACCGGAGAGGTCACGAATCGTGCCGCCCTGCGCCGCCGCGACCTCCTTCCCCTTCCCGCCGGTGACGATGATCGCCTCGTCGGGCTTCGCGATTCGGTAGCGCTTGATGATGACCAGCGCGATGAGTACGAGCGCGACGACCGCGCCGAAGACGCCGACAATGGCGGGGGTAATGAAGAACATGTTCTCTCCCAGGAGGGTCAGTTTTCGGGATTCCAGCGTCGCCGCTGGCTGTTACAGGCTTGGGCCGGCCGCTGCTGAGACAAGCTCAACGCGCACCGAAGTTGCGGTAATCGTCTGAGTAATGCGCACCTGCGCGCCGCGCGGGATCGCTGTCTCGGCCGTTGCCGAGAGCGACACCCTTTCGCCGTGCCGCACGAGCGCGACCTCGCCGAGTCCGCCCGCGGGGATCGCGAGCACGACGCCCGCCTCCGACCCGACGAGCTCGTCGCCGGTGACGGCGGTCGTCGACTCCGCGCCGCGAATGACACGGCTCAGCCACCAGGCGGCAGCGCCGCCGAGGACGCCTGCAACCGCGCCAAGGAGTCCCGCGAGCGGGGTGGGGACGCCGGCCCCCACCAAGCCGAAGGCCGTGAAGCCAAAGATCGCGGTGAATGCCGCAATGGTGGTGAGGCTCAGCGGGCCGTCACCGAAGTCGAACGCGTCAAAGATCCCGTCCAGCACGAGCGAGAGCAGCAGCAGCACGCCGCCGACCACGCCGATGACGAGGAAGATGCCGCCCGCGAGCAGCGACCCATCAAGCAGGCCGTTCAGCCAGTTCATGATCGATCCCATAGCGCACCTCGTTTGTCGTGGAACCCGGTTGCTCAAGCGTAGCAAGCAACCGGGTCGCCACGCTCGTCACATCAGACGAGAGCGAATCAAGAACCGCTTTCCCTCCGGGGCCTCGAGCGAGAAGCCGCCGCCGCGACCGGGCACCGCGTCGATCGTGAGGTGGGTGTGCGCCCAGACGTCGAACTGCTCGCGCGACATCCAAAACCCGATCTCGCGTGGCTCGGCACCGTGGTCGAGCGGCGGGAGCTCGAGAGTGCCAAGCAACAGATCCTGCCCGCCGGTCTTGAACTCGCCCTCCTGGTAACACATCGGAGCGCTGCCGTCGCAGCAGCCGCCCGACTGGTGAAACATCAGCGGCCCGTGCATCGCCCACAGCTGCTCGATGAGCGCGAGCGCGTCTGGCGTGAACGCAAGCCTGCTCACGCTCTCACCTGCCAGTTCCGGGCGAGCGTCGATGGTGCCTGGAATCGTGTCCTGAGTCATGTCCTCTCCTTCCTGTTCTGGAATGGGATCCTGGCGCGGATCCCACAATGGGAAAAGGCCCCGAGGTTTCCCCCGGGGCCTTGCAGCTTAGGCGCTTGCGAGCCTGAGCACTATGCGTCCGTCAATCTTGCCCGCCCGCATCTCGTCGAGCACGTCATTCACGTCTTGAAGCGGCCGCTCGGCAACCGTCGGATGGATCAGGCCGCGCGCGTAGAAGTCGAGCGCCTCGATCATGTCCTGGCGGGTTCCCACAATCGAGCCGCGGATGGTGAGCCCCTTGAGCACGATGTCGAAGATCGGCGCAGGGAAGTCCCCGGGCGGCAGACCGTTGAACACAATCGTGCCGCCGCGGCGGGTCATGCCGATCGCCTGGCCGAACGCCGACGGGTGCACCGCCGTGACGAGCACGCCGTGCGTCCCACCGGTCTCGCGCTGGATCGCCTCGACGGGATCCTCCTTCATCGCATTCACAGTGATCTCGGCGCCGTGCTTCTTCGCGAGCGCGAGCTTGTCGTCTGCGATGTCGACCGCAGCGACGCGCATCCCCATCGCGACCGCGTACTGCACCGCGATGTGGCCGAGCCCGCCGATGCCCGAGATGACGACCCACTGGCCGGGCTGCACGCCCGACATCTTCAGGCCCTTGTACACGGTGACCCCCGCACAGAGCACGGGCGCGACCTCGACGGGGTCCGAGCCCGCCGGGACGACCGCCGCGTAGGTGGCGTCGACGAGCATGTACTCAGCGAACGAGCCGTCAACCGAGTAGCCACCGTTCTGCTGCTGCTCGCAGAGCGTCTCCCAGCCGGTGCGGCAGTGCTCGCAGTGACCGCACGCCGACCACAGCCATGCGTTACCGACGAGGTCACCGACCGCGACGTTCGTGACGCCCTCGCCGATCGCCTCGACAAAGCCGACACCCTCGTGACCGGGGATGAACGGCGGTGCCGGCTTCACGGGCCAGTCGCCCTCGACCGCGTGGAGGTCGGTGTGGCAGACGCCGGTGGTAAGTACGCGCACGAGCGCCTGGCCCGGGCCGGGGGTGGGAACCGGCTGGTCGCCGACTGCGAGCTGTTCGCCGAACGCCGGCACACTGGCCGCACGCATGGTGTTGGTGGTCATGGGTGGTATTCCTTTCTCGGTGCTGCGACGGTGCAGCGGGGTGAGCGGGGTGGGGATCGTGAGGGGGCGACCCCCACCCCGCTCGTGGGTGGTTTAGAAGAAGCCCTGCGCGGTCTGGCTGTAGCTCCAGAGCAGGTTCTTCGTCTGCTGGTAGTGGTCGAGCATCATCAGGTGGTTCTCGCGCCCGATGCCGCTCGACTTGTAGCCGCCGAACGCCGCGTGCGCGGGGTAGGCGTGGTAGTTGTTCACCCAGACGCGACCGGCCTGGATGGCGCGGCCCGCGCGGTACGCGGTGCTGCCGTCGCGGCTCCAGACACCCGCGCCGAGCCCGTACAGGGTGTCGTTTGCGAGCTTCATCGCGTCGTCGAAGTCGGTGAACGTCGTCGCCGAGACAACCGGCCCGAAGATCTCCTCCTGGAAGATGCGCATCGAGTTGTCGCCACGGAAGATGGTCGGCTGAATGTAGAAGCCGCCGGCGAACTCGCCGCCGAGGTCGTCAGCGCCGCCGCCCGTGAGCACCTTCGCGCCCTCCTGCCGACCAATGTCGAGGTACGACTTGATCTTCTCGAACTGGTCGTTCGACGCCTGCGCACCCATCATCGTCTCGGTGTCGAGCGGGTTACCGCGCTTGATGAGCTCGGTACGAGCGACGACCTTGTCGAGGAAGTCGTCGGCGAACGACTCCTGGATGAGCGCGCGCGACGGGCAGGTGCAGACCTCGCCCTGGTTGAGGGCGAACATGGTGAAGCCCTCCTGCGCCTTGTCCCAGAACGCGTCATCCTTCGCCGCGACATCGTCGAAGAAGATGTTCGGGCTTTTGCCGCCGAGCTCGAGCGTGACGGGAATGATGTTCTCCGACGCGTACTGCATGATGAGGCGGCCGGTTGTCGTCTCACCCGTGAACGCAATCTTGCGGATGCGCTTGTTCGAGGCGAGGGGCTTGCCCGCCTCAGTGCCGAAACCGTTCACGATGTTCACGACGCCGGGCGGCAGCAGGTCACCGATGAGGTCGAACAGCACCATGATCGATGCCGGCGTCTGCTCGGCGGGCTTCAGCACGATCGCGTTGCCTGCGGCGAGCGCGGGGGCGAGCTTCCAGACGGCCATGAGGATCGGGAAGTTCCACGGGATGATCTGCCCGACAACGCCGAGCGGCTCGTGGAAGTGGTACGCGACCGTGTCTTCGTCGATCTGCGAGAGGTTGCCCTCTTGCGCGCGAATGGCACCGGCGAAGTAACGGAAGTGGTCGATCGCGAGCGGGATGTCGGCGTTGAGTGTCTCGCGGACGGCCTTACCGTTGTCCCACGTCTCAGCGACCGCGATCATCTCGAGGTTCTGTTCCATGCGGTCGGCGATCCTGTTGAGGATGAGCGCGCGCTCTGCCGGGCTCGTCTTGCCCCAGGCGGGGGCGGCGGCGTGTGCGGCGTCGAGGGCTGCCTCGATGTCTTCTGCGGTGCCGCGCGCGACCTCACAGAACGGCTTGCCAGTGATGGGGGTGATGTTCTCGAAGTACTGACCCTTCACTGGCGGAACCCACTCGCCGCCAATGTAGTGCTCATAACGGCTCTTGAAGCTCACGAGCGAATCGGGCTGTCCTGGGAATGCGTAGACAGTCATGGTGCTACCTCTCTCTGACATCGTTGTCTGAAGCGCCGAGCCTGGAGTGTGCCCGGCCTGGTGATGTCAGAGTAAGTCGAGGAAGGTTGCATCTAGGTTGCGGAGGCTTCGGAGGCCCCGGCAACCACGCGCGTCACGCTACTATTCGGCCGCGATCGCTTCGAGCCTTGCGACCACGCGGGTGCGTTTCGGCGAGAGCGGCGGGAGCCCGTGCAGCAGGGCCTCCCATACCTGGGCGTCGTTCACGGCCCAGTTCTGCGCGTATTCGAACAGCAGCTCGACTGAGGCGGCCTGCAGCATCGACTCGCGCAGGGTTGCGTCGACCTCGTTGCGGAGCTGCTCAACCGCTGGCGCGTCGGATCCCGGCAGCACCGGCCCCTCGTAGGCGGCGAGCGCGAGTCGGTGAGCGCCGCGCTCGAGCGCTTCGAGCGTCTCAGTGGCGTCGAGCCGGAGCGGTCCGCTCAGTCGGTAGGGGCGCGAGAGGAGTTCGAGCCCGGATCCCTGCTGCGCCAACCACTTGCGCAGGCGCACCACCTCGGGCCGCAATCGCCGATCCGCGCTGTCTTCTCCGTACACCTGCTCAGCGAGCACCGCGGCGCTCAGCCCGTTCGGGGCCTGCGCGAGCGCGGCCAGGATCTCTGCGTGCCTACCCGAGACCTGCACGAACTGCCCCGAATGTTCGAGCAGCGCGGGATCCCGACCGAGCAGCATCAGGCGCGGGGCAGCCCGCCGAGCGACCCGCTGGGACGCCGCCCGCGCGATCGCTTTCGGGCGCGATGATCCGTGCTCGCGCTCGAGTGCGGCACGCATGGCGTTGAGTTTGAGCTCGGCCTCGACGGCTGCCCGGGTGGCCTCGACGAGCGGGAGGATGTGCGGCGACGCGGCGACGTCGTTGCCGGTGACATCGATGACCCCAATCACTGAACCGGTTTCGGGCTCGTGCACGGGCACCGCCGTGCAGCTCCACTGATGCACCGCCCGGTTGTAGTGTTCCGCGCCGAGCACCTGAATCGAGTCGTCGAGCAGCAAGGCGGCCCCCGGGGCAGAGGTGCCCACGGCGTCTTCGGACCAGTCGGAGCCGACCGCAAATCCCATGTTCTCGGCCTCGCTGCGGAGGCGGCGATCCCCATCGATCCAGAGAATTCTCCCCGCCGCGTCACCGATCGCGACCACAAACCCCGACTGCGTCGCCTCGTCGAGCAGCAGCCGGTTGATCACGGGCAGCACCCGCGCGATCGGGTGCAGGCGCTGCAGCTCCTCAAGCTCTGCGAGTTCCAGCATGCCCTCGCCCGGGGCGCGGTTTGGGTCGACCGCGCGGTGCCTGGCGCGCAACCACGAGTCGAGTACGACGGGCCGCAGCTCGCTCTGGGTCGCAAAGAAGCGCCGCGACTCCTCGTCTGCGATGAGCGAGTCGTCGCCGATGAATCGCTCATGAGCGCGCTCGAGCAGCAACCGCCGTGCACGCACCGACTCACCCCGGTGCAGGGCCTGTCGACTGTTCCGCACGCGGCCCCTCCTTTGCGCTCATACTCGTGGGGCCTCAAGTCAGAGTTGCGCTTGAGTGCTACGAGAGTACCGGATCATGCCCCCGCGGGGCACGGGGTGAACTCTCAGGGAGAGTGACCACGGCGGCGAGCAGCTGGCGTGCGTAGTCGGTCGCGGGCGCGGAGAGTACCCGCGGTCCCTGCTCGACGACCCTCCCGGCGCGCAGCACCACGACCTCGTCGCAGAGCGCGTGCACCACAGCGAGATCGTGCGAAATGATGATGAGCGCGATGCCCCGCTCGCTTCTGAGTCTGCGCAGCAGCGCCAGAATCTCGGCCTGCACCGACACGTCAAGGGCGCTCGTCGCCTCGTCTGCGATGAGGAGCTTCGGCCCGGTCGCGAGGGCGCGGGCGATCGCGACGCGCTGGCGCTGGCCGCCCGAGAGTTCGTGCGGGTAGGCGTCGGCGATGCGCGCTTCGAGGTTCACTTCGGCGAGCAGCTCGGTCACGCGCGCTCTCACGGCGGCGCGGGTCGCTGCGGCCGTCGTGCGTTCGCGCGCGGCTGCCGCGCGCTCCTGCGCGACGTGGGCCCGCACCACCTCCGCGAGCAGCGCGCCGACGCGGCGGCGCGGGTTGAGCGAGGAGCCCGGATCCTGCGGGATGAGCTGGATCGCCGCCCGCTCGGCCTTCGTGCGACGCGGGCGGCGGGCCCCCGGGCGGCGCGGCTGCCTGCCGAGTACCGCGCCGTTCAGGTGCAGCGATCCCTCCGCGAGGGGGAGCTCGCCTGCGATCGCCCGCGCAATAGTTGTTTTCCCCGACCCGGATTCGCCGACGATCCCGACCACGCCCCGCACCGCAAAGGAAACTCCTGTGACGGTCTCACGCTGCCCGTAGCGAATCCCGACGCCTCGCACGTCGAGGACGGGCGGGTCGAGTGCCGGGCAGCCAGCTGGTGCCGGTTTCGTGAGCCCCGGGGGCGGAATTCGAGGCACCGCATCCAGCAGCTGCTGCGTGTAGGGATGCTTGGGCGTCGAAAGCACTTTCGCCGTCGGACCGGTCTCGACGATCCGCCCGGCCCGCATCACCGCGACCCGCTCGCACATCAGCGAGACGACGGCGAGGTCATGGCTCACGAGCACGAGGGTGAGGCCTCGCTCGCGCCGCAGCGTGTCGAGCAGATCGAGCACCTCGCGCTGCACCGTCACGTCGAGCGCCGTCGTCGGTTCGTCGGCGAGGAGTACGGCGGGATCCCCCGCGAGCGCCATCGCGATGACGATGCGCTGGCGCTGGCCGCCCGAGAGCTCGTGCGGGTAGCGCCTGGCGATCTGTTCGGGCTCCGGCAGGCGCACGGCGGTGAGGAGTTCGCGCACCCGCGCCCCGGCGGCGGCCGGCTGGAGCCCTGCGGCCGCGCATGCCTCGCGCAGCTGCGTGCCGACGCGGGTCAGCGGGTCGAGGGCGCTCATTGGATCCTGGAAGACCATGCCGAAGCGGCCGCCGAGCACGACCTCGCCTGCCGTCTGTTCGGTGCCGGGCGGCAGGAGGCCTGCGACCGCGCGCAGGGTGAGGCTCTTGCCCGATCCAGATTCGCCGACGATGCCGAGCGCTTCCCCGGGCGCGACCTCGAAGCTGACGCCGGACCCGGGGGCGCTATCCGTGCCGTCGGCCCCGGCCCCGGCCCCACCGCCCACCAGCTCCCGAGTTGGCAGTTGTTGTCGTTTCGCGGGCCGCGAAGCGACAACAACTGCCAACTCCACGGTGAGGCCGCGCACGGTGAGGGTGCCGGGGGGTGTTCCTGGGGTTGCGGGGCGAGGGGCGGCGGGCCGGCCGGTTCCGGCGGCAGCGGTGGATCGGGCAGCGAGCCTGCCGAGGCGGGGCGCTCGGAGAGCTGGCCGATCCCCCGCCACCCGCAGCGCGTCGCCGACACCGTCGCCGAGCAGCGACAGCGCAATACCCGTGACGACGACCGCGAGCCCCGGCAGCGCCGACAGCCACCAGTGCGAGGTGACGAAGGCCTGGCCGTCGGCGATCATCGTGCCCCAGTCGGGCGTCGGCGGCTGAATGCCGAGCCCCAGGAACCCGAGGGTGACGATCGCGACCATGATGAGCACGATCTCGGTGGCGAGCAGCACGACCGCCTGCGGGAGCACATTCGGGAGGAGATGCCGCACGAGGATGCGCGCGTCCGAGAGCCCGGCCCCGCGCGCGGCGCGCACCCAGCCCTGTTCGCGCATCGCGGCGGTAAGCGCACGGATCACCCTGGCGTAGCCAACCCAGCCGACGAGGGCGAAGGCGACGATGATGCCGGGGGGCCCGGCCCCGACGGCGAACACGATCGCGATGACGAGCACGTAGAAGGGGAACGCGATGACCGTGTCGGTGACGCGGGATATCACCCAGTCGGTGCCGCGGCCAAAGTAGCCGGAGACGAGGCCCGCGGCAACGCCGACGATGAACGGGGTGACCGCCGCGGCGAGCGCGATGCCGAGGTCGACGCGGGCGGCAAAGAGCACCCGTGAGAACACGTCGCGGCCGAGCTGGTCGGTGCCGAAGAGGTGTTCGGCGGAGGGTGGCTGCAGGCCCGCGGTGAGATCCTGCGCGGTCGGCGAGTGCGGCGCGAGCCACGGAGCGAACGCGGCAACCAGGGCGATGAGCGTGACGAGCAGCGCGCCCGCGACGAAGGTGCGCGAGCCGAGCGCGCGCCTCCAGAACCCGCTGCGCGCCCGGGCTGGCACGGCAGCGGAGGATCCCGCTGGCAGCGGCCGCACGGGGGCCTGCCCCGCGCTGCCGCTCATCGCGCCCTCCGCAACCGCGGATCGATGAGCGCCGACAGCACCTGGGCGGCAAGCGTGACGAGCACGACGAGCACCGCGCAGTACAGCGCGACGGCCTGCACGACGGGAAAGTCGCGGCTCGAGATCGACTGGAACAGGAGCGTGCCTATGCCGTTGATACCGAACACCTTCTCGACAACGAGGGTGCCGCCGATGAGGTAGGCGAGGTTCACGCTCAGCAGGTTGAGGGTCGGAAGCGCCGCTCCCCGCAGCACATGCTTCCAGCGGATCGTGCGCTCGGACACGCGGGCGGCGCGCAGCGTCGTCACGAACTCCGCCTCGGTGACCTCGAGCAGTTGTGCGCGGAGCGAGCGGATGAGCGGGGGCGCCATGCCGAGCGCGACGGCGAGCGCCGGGAGGAACAGGCTGCGGAGCGGCTCGAGCGGGGCGTCTCCGGGGCTCCCGACGCCGCCCACCGGGAACCAGCCGAGGTTCACGGCGAACACGATGATGAGGAGCAGGCCGATCCAGAACAGCGGCATGCCGAGCGCGACGGTTGGGATTATGCGCACGAGCTGGTCGATCCACCCGCCCGGCCGGTGCGCGGCGGCGAGCGCGAGCGGCACGGCGATGAGGATCACGAGCAGGAGCGCGAGCGCGACGATGCCGAGACTCACGGGGGCGCGGGTGAGCACGAGCTCCGCGGTCGGCACCCCTGTGAGCAGCGAGTCGCCGGTGTCGCCCCGGGTGAGGACGCCGCCGAGGAAGTCGAGGTACTGCCGCCACAGCGGAGCGTCGAGGCCGAGGGTGGCGCGCAGCTCGGCGATCGCCGCCGGGGTCGCGCGGTCGCCGAGGATCATCACGGCGGGGTCGCCCGGCACGAGCCGCAGCAGGAAAAACACGGCGGTGACGACGCCGAGCATGACCGGCAGCACGGTCCCGAGCACGCGGCCGAGGGCGCGGCCGAACTCGCGACCGAGGCTACGCCCGTGCGCGCTGGGGATCGCTCTCGCTGTGGTTCTGGGGGCCGCCGGCACGCCGCTCATGTTACCGGCAGCGGCGCGCGACCCCCCGAGCGTGCGGCCTACTTCGCCTTCACCCAGGCGTCCTGGAACCGAACCGTGCCATTCGGCAGCGACTCGAGCCCGTGCACCTTCGCGGTCGTGCCGTGCAGGTTCGGCGAGTAGTACACCGGGATGTAGGGCACGTCGTTTCCGAGGATCTCCTGGATATCGAGGTAGATCTGCTCGCGCTTCGGGCCGTCGGGCGTCGTGCGGCCCTCGTGCATGAGCTTCGTGACCTCGGGGTTGGTGTAGTGCGTCCAGTACGAGTTGCTGAAGCCCTCGGGGTCGGCCTGGAAGGTGATGAGGCCGTTGGGATCCGGGGCGTCTGACTGGCCCGAGTTGATCATGAAGTCGTAGTCGAAGGCCTTGAAGCGTTCGCGGAATGCGGCGAGGTCGATCGATTCGATCTCGACGGTGATGCCGATGCCCGCGAGCGACTCCTGCACGATCTGCGCGATCTGCGCCCGCGCCGAGTTACCGCTCGGGATCAGCATCGTCGCGGTGAACCCGTCTGCGTAGCCCGACTTCGCGAGCTCCGCCTTCGCGGCGTCGATGTCGTGTGCGAGCTGCGGGGCGCCGTCGTTCACGTCGGCTGCCGAGTACTCGATCGCCGGCGGAATGAGCGAGGAGGCCGCGCGTGCGGTGCCAAAGGTCGTCGCCTGCGCGATGCCCTCGAGGTCGAGCGCGTGTGCGATCGCCCGGCGCACGTTGCGGTCAGCGAACTCGGGCTTCTGCGTATTGAAGAAGATCTGCTCCATCGCCCACGAGTCGCTCTTGAGCAGCGCGGTGCCCGATCCACTGTCTACATCCGCGGCGTTTGCGGCCGGCACCTGTTCGATGGCGTCGATCTGCCCGGCGTTCAGGCGCTGCAGCAGCTGGTTGTCATCGGCGACGAAGGCGTAGACGAGCTCGTCGAGGAGCGGCTTGCCCTCCTGCCAGTAGTGCTCGTTCTTCACGTAGCTCAGGTCACCAGACGGATCCCACTCGCTCACCGCGAAGGGTCCGGTGCCGATGGGGGCCGCGAGGAACTCCTCCTCGCTCTTCCCGCCGAAATCGGTCGGCATAACGCCCGAGGCGAAGCTCGTGAGCTCCGAGAGGAACGGCGTGTACGGCTCGGTGAGGGTGATCGTCACGGTGCGCGCGGCGTCGTCGGTCTCGATCGTGTCGATGGGGGCCGTGAGCATGAGCGGGCCCTCCTTCGCGCGGTTACGGTCGAGCGAGAACTTGACGTCGCCCGCGGTCACGTCGGTGCCGTCGGAGTACTTCAGCCCCTCGCGCAGGGTAAACGTGTACGTCTTCCCGTCTTCGGAGATCTCGTGGCTCTCAGCGAGCCAGTCGATGATCTTGCCCTGTTCGTCGAACGACACGAGGGTTTCGAAGATCTTGTCGATCGCGAACGCATTGTTCGCGGTGATCTGGGTGTGCAGGTCGAGGTCATTCGCGCTCGCGAGTCTGCCGTAGGTGAGCGTGCCGCCCGCGGTAGGGGTGTCGCCGCCGGCCTCTCCCTGCGCGGCGGGGGCGCAGCCTGCGAGGGCAAGGGCGGCGACGATGCCGAGGGCGACGGCCGCCCGCTTGGGGGCGGTGCGCTTGGCGGTGCGCCCGGCGGTGCGCGTGGCGGTGCGCGTGGCGCTGCGGGGATGGGATGTGCGGATCATGCGTTCCTCTCGGTTGCCCGTGGATCGCGAACCCTCCGTCGCATCACGCTGCAATCTGGTCTATTTGACCAGGCTATGATCCCCCGCCCACATGGACCACATGCCTACCGGGCCGGTGAACCACCCGCGGGCCGATCCGCCCAGTTGCGCCGGGTAGACTGGATCGAGTGAGCAGCGTAACTCGATCCGACAAGCAGGCCCGCACCCAGATGATGCAGCAGGCGGTGCGCGGTCTCTTCCATCTCACCGCGATCGCCGTGATCACCGCGTGGGGCTTCATTGGGTGGGAGATGCCCTACCCCGGAATCCTCGTAGGTCTCGGCCTGCTCGCCCTCAGCGTGCTGCTGTGGGCACTCTTCCTGTCACCGCGTCCCGTGCTCGCGACGGATCGCTATGGTCGCGCTCTCATCGAGCTCCTGCTGCTCGCCGCCGGCGTCGGTGCGATGCTCGGCCTCGGCGTGCACTGGATCATCGCCGTCGCCTTCGGCATCGTCGGCGCGACGCTCGGCTTCATCGCCTCGATCCGCAGCAAGTAGCGCCAGCGCGCAAGCCCCCCCCTTCACCCCTTTGAAGGCGCAAAGCTCCCCAGCCAGAAGCGCTCAAAGGATATGTCCTCAGCGAGGCCATGTCTTTTGTGCTGCAGATCACTCCTGACTTCGCTGAGGACATATCTTCTGAGCGCGATGAGGCCGCGCTCATCACTGATCGCGACTCGCGTTTGTCGGCGCCACACCCTCATTCTCGGCTAGCCCGAAAACTGTATTCGTGCGCATGGAATGCTGGTGGCGGGTGCGTGGTTGTACCCGTCATGGAAACCTCACCGCACGCACGCACCGTCGCAGGTGCCACCCCCGAACAGCTCGTCCTCGGCCTCGACACGTTTGGGGATATCACCCGGCAGCCCGACGGCACCCCAACGCACCCCGCGCAGGTGCTCCGCGACGTCGTCGAGCAAGCGCAGCTCGCTGACTCCCTCGGCGTCGACGCCATCACGCTCGGCGAGCACCACCGCGACGACTTCGCGATCTCCTCGCCCGAGATCGTGCTCGGTGCAATCGCGGGGGCGACGAAGCGGATCCTCCTCGGCACCGGTGTCACCGTACTGTCGAGCGACGACCCGGTGCGCGTCTACGAACGATTCGCGACGCTCGACGGCGTGAGCGGCGGCCGGGCAGAGGTTATCCTCGGCCGCGGATCCTTCACCGAATCCTTCCCACTCTTCGGCTACGACCTCGCCGACTACGACACGCTCTTCGCTGAGAAGCTCGACCTGTTCGCGAAGCTCCGCGAGGAGGGCCCCGTCACGTGGGCCGGCCGCCACCGCACCCCGCTCGTGAACCAGGAGGTGCACCCGAAGACCGAGCACCCGGGCGGCGTACCCGCGTGGATCGGCGTCGGCGGCAGCCCCCAGTCGGTCGTCCGCACGGTGCAGGTCGGGATCCCGATGATGCTCGCGATCATCGGCGGCGACCCCGCGCGGTTCCTGCCGTTCGCTGACCTCTACCGCAGCGCGCAGCAGGAGCTCGGGCGCGACCCGATGCCGCTCGGCGTGCACTCCCCCGGCCACGTTGCCGCGACCGACGAACAGGCCCGCGAAGAACTCTGGGAGCACTTCGCCGCGAACCGCAACCGCATCGGCCGCGAGCGCGGCTGGCCCGAGGCCTCGCGCGCGGAGTTCGACAGCGAGGTGGACTCGGGGTCGCTCTACGTGGGCTCCCCCGAGACCGTGGCCCGGAAGATCGCCGCGACCGTCGGCACGCTTGGTGCCGACCGCTTCGACCTGAAGTACGCGAACGGCACGATGCCGCACGCGCAGCTCATGACCAGCATCGAGCTCTACGGCCGCGACGTGATCCCGCGGGTGCGGGAGCTGCTGGCCGGGTAGCGGCGCTCACCTCTGGCACCTCAACCCACCCGTTTTTTCTATTCTGAGCCCTGTGCAGGTCACGGAAGGGTCGGAATAGAAAAATCGGGTGGGAGAGGAAGCGGCGGGTTGAACGCCCGGCAGGCCGTCGGCTCAGTTAGGCCTGCTGGGTGAGGATCGACTTCGGCACGTGGTGCGTCGTGATCGAGCCGGCTGCGAGCGGCGAGCCCTCGGGGACCGCAGCGGAGCCCGCGGGGCCCCCGATCGCCGAGTCGACCATCGCGCTCATCACCGTGAACGCGTCGCCGCGGCTGAAGCCGTGCTGTTCGGTGAGGAAACGGAAGGCGCGCTGGTAGCCGTGAGCGAGGGACTCCTGGATCGTGTCACCGAGCCCGACGAAGATGACCTGGTCTGCGGTCTCGATCGCGGGGGCCGACACCTGGAACTCCTTCGTCAGCGAGATCTTCGCCGTGATCGTGCCGGCAGCCTCGATCGCAACGTCGGAGGCCTCGCCCTCGGCCATCACTGCGTGAATGTCGCCGAGACCGAGGTATGCGCCAGCCACCCGCACCGGAAGGTACAGTCGCGAACCGATGCCCGCGTAGGTGAGGTCGAGGTTGCCGCCCTCGGTGTAGACGGGCGCCATCGACGAGTTGCGGCCCGTCGCGGGCGCGGTACCGAAGCAGCCAACCATGGGCTTCGCGGGCACAGAGATCGTGTCCGTGAGGTGCACCATTCCGTCGGAGATCGGGACGCGGCGCATGTAGGGTTCGTCGCCCATGACCCCCGCGAGCGCGCCGGATCCGGTGAAGTATCCCGACCAGCCCTCGTGGCCGAGCGTGATGTCAACGATGTCGATGATGAGGGTGTCACCCGGTTCCGCACCGTTCACGTAGACGGGCCCGGTGATCGGGTTCATGATCGACTCAAGGTTGTCGCTGCTGCCCTTCTCAGCGGTTTCCGCGTACGAGCAATCAGACGTCTCGAACAGGATGTGCTCGCCCGTGCCGGGGTCGATCCGCAGCGCCGGCTCGTCCTCCGCCGAGAACCCCGAGTGTGCCTGATCCTTACCGATGAAAAAACTCACCAGAACTCCTTCAATATTCTGCTTCGACCCGTGGGCAGCAGCGGGCTACCCGGGCGGGAGTCACCCGCGACTGCCCTGCACCGAACGCGAGACCGCGAACTCAAGCGGACCGGTGACCCCGAATCCGCGGCACGCGGTGGCGCGCTCAGACTTCCTCCACTGTACTGCTGGGCGGGCTGAGGAAGTGACCGGGGCGCAGCCCCGCTAGCGGCCTCGCTCCGCTAGCCGGGCGGCGAGCCTGGGCGGCGCAACGCGCGCCGCGGCAACGATGAGCTTGTATTTGAGGGAGGGGATCGAGACGGCCTTACCGCGATCCGCATCACGCAGCGAGTCTGTGACGACCTCCGGGGCCTCGAGCCACATCCACCTCGGGATGCCCTCCTCGCCGGGCGGCAGCCCGAGCCGCTCGTGGAAATTCGTGTGCGTGTACCCGGGGCACACAGCGGTGACCGTAACGCCCTGCGGCGCATAGCGGCCGTTCGCCCAGCGGGAGAATGTCACGAGCCACTGCTTTACGGCCGAATAGGTACTGCGGGGAATGAAGGCCGCCACCGATGCGACGTTAATGATCTGGCCGGTGCCACGCGCAAGCATCGGCTGGAGAGCTGCGTGCATGAGTCGCATCGGCACCTCATTGTGGAGATGGAGGTGGCGAGCTTCGGCCTCGATGTCATTCTGTTCGAACGCGAGCGGGAGGCCGAAGCCGGCGTTGTTGATGAGCGTGTGCACCGGAAGCTCACGGCTGGTGAGCCTGCGGGCTACGCGGGCGAGGTCTTCCGGGTTGAGGAGGTCTGCGGCGAGCACCTCGACCTGCACACCATGCTGTTTGCGCAGGTCAGCGGCGAACGCCTCGAGCGCGGCCTGGTCGCGGGCGACAAGCACGAGCGAGCCGCCCCGCTCGGCAAGCTGCTTCGCATACTCGGCGCCGAGCCCGGAACTCGCGCCCGTGATGAGCGTGGTGCGGGAGGGCGCAGCGGCCCCCGCAGAGGTCTTCGTTGACATACCCCGATGCTAGCCGGGATCGCGCGCGATCCACATCCATTCCGCCCCTAATGCGTGAGGGTGAGCCCAATGCAGCCCGCGAAAGGCTCAGAATAGATTAATCGGGTCGTGAAGGGTCGCAACCGGGCGGGCGGGCGGAGACCGGCGGGGCCGCAAGCGAAGCAGCGCGGCCGGCGGGGACGCAAAAGGGGAGCCGGTGCTTGTGCACCGGCTCCCCCTACTGCTTACTCAGCTGAGCGAAGCGAGATTACGCGAGGCGAGCTGCGAGGTTCTCGTCGATCGTCGCGAGGAACTCCTCGGTCGTCTGGTAGCCCTGCTCGGGGCCGACGAGGAGCGCGAGATCCTTGGTCATCTTGCCCGACTCGACGCTCTTGATGACAACGTCCTCAAGGGTGTGCGAGAACTCGATGAGCGCCTGGTTGTTGTCGAGCTTGCCGCGGTGCGCGAGGCCGCGCGTCCAGGCGAAGATCGACGCGATCGGGTTCGTCGAGGTCGGCTTGCCCTGCTGGTGCTGGCGGTAGTGGCGGGTCACGGTGCCGTGAGCTGCCTCTGCCTCAACGATCTTGCCGTCCGGCGTTGCCAGCACGGAGGTCATGAGGCCGAGCGAGCCGAAGCCCTGCGCGACGGTGTCCGACTGTACGTCACCGTCGTAGTTCTTGCAGGCCCAGACGTAACCGCCCTCCCACTTCATGGCCGAAGCGACCATGTCGTCGATGAGGCGGTGCTCGTAGGTGAGGCCGGCAGCCTCGAACTGCTCCTTGAACTCGGTGTCGAAGATCTCCTGGAAGATGTCCTTGAAGCGGCCGTCGTACGCCTTGAGGATCGTGTTCTTCGTGGAGAGGTACACGGGGTAGTTGCGCGAGAGGCCGTAGTTCAGCGATGCGCGAGCGAAGTCAACGATCGACGCGTCGAGGTTGTACTGCACCTGTGCGATGCCGTCGCCGGGCGACTGGTAGACCTCAAACTTCTGGGGCTCGCCGCCATCCTTCGGCGCGAACTCGACGGTGAGGGTGCCCTCGCCAGCGAAGCGGAAGTCGGTCGCCCGGTACTGGTCGCCGAATGCGTGGCGGCCGATGATGATCGGCTTGTTCCAGCCCGGCACGAGGCGGGGGATGTTCGAGATGATGATCGGCTCGCGGAAGATCACGCCGCCGAGGATGTTGCGGATCGTGCCGTTCGGGCTCTTCCACATCTGCTTCAGGCCGAACTCTTCGACGCGTGCCTCGTCGGGCGTGATGGTCGCGCACTTCACGCCAACGCCGTGCTTCTGGATCGCGTGCGCTGCGTCGATCGTGACCTGGTCGTTGGTCTCGTCGCGGTGCTCGATGCCGAGGTCGTAGTACTCGAGTGTCACGTCGAGGTATGGGTGGATCAGACGATCCTTGATGAACTGCCAGATGATTCGTGTCATCTCGTCGCCGTCGAGCTCAACGACGGTGCCTTCAACCTTGATCTTCGCCAACGTAACTCCCTGTTTCAACGATCAGATTTCCGCGGTCCAGTCTACCTGAAACAAGCAAATTTATCTCGACGTCAAGATATCGGGATCGCCGAGCTGAGAAGCCCCCGACGCACTCCAGCCCGGATGCCGCAACGCCAAAGCGTCACCGGGGCATCCGGGCTGGAGCAGGAACGTTGTCTCCGGGCTACAGGCGCTCGCCGGTAGCGGTGTCGAATACGTGGAGGTGCTTCGGGTTCGGCACGAGCGTGACGGTCTCGCCTGCCTGCGGGTGGTTGCGGCCGTCGACGCGGGCAACGATCTGCGCGCCCTCGCCTTCCACCATGTGGCCATAGAGGTAGCCGTCTGCGCCGAGCTCCTCGACGAGGTCGATCTGCACCTTGATGCCGGGCTCACCCGGGGCCGCGATCACGAGATCCTCGGGTCGGATGCCCACGGTGACCGAGCTCGAAGCCGCGCCACCGACACCCACGGGAACCGCGAGCGAGCCGAACATCACGCCCTCGGCCGTGAGCGTGGTCGGGAAGAGGTTCATCGCGGGCGAGCCGATGAAGCCGGCCACGAACACGTTGACTGGGGTTTCGTAGAGGTCGCTCGGGGTCCCGACCTGCTGCAGCACGCCGTCCTTGAGCACCGCGATGCGGTCGCCCATGGTGAGCGCCTCAGTCTGGTCGTGCGTGACGTAAACCGTCGTCACTCCGAGGCGGCGCTGCAGCGACGCGATTTGGGTGCGGGTCTGCACGCGGAGCTTCGCGTCGAGGTTCGAGAGAGGCTCATCCATGAGGAAGACGCGGGGCTGGCGCACGATCGCGCGGCCCATTGCCACACGCTGGCGCTGGCCGCCGGAGAGCGCCTTCGGCTTGCGGTCGAGGTAGTCCTCAAGATCGAGCAGCTTCGCAGCTTCGAGGACGCGCTCCGCGCGCTCTTCCTTCGAGACGCCGGCGATCTTCAGGGCGAAGCCCATGTTGTCTGCGACCGTCATGTGTGGGTACAGCGCGTAGTTCTGGAAGACCATCGCGATGTCGCGATCCTTCGGAGCGATGTCGGTGACATCTGAATCGCCGATGAGAATGCGGCCCTGATCCACCTCTTCGAGGCCGGCGAGCATGCGCAGCGTGGTCGACTTGCCGCAACCCGAGGGGCCGACGAGCACAAGAAACTCGCCGTCTTCGATGTCGAGGCTGAGTTGGTCTACCGAGGGGCGATCTGCGCCTGGGTACACACGAGTAATGCCTTCAAACGTGACTGATGCCATGATTTTCCTCCACCGGCAGGTACGTGCCGGACGATCCGTTGTGGAATGACGGCGGGTGTCCCCGCCGCTGCCCGTCATTGGGCATCGTCAGACTAGCACGGCAATGCGTCGCCGATGTGAACGCTCTCAGGGTCACTGCTGGACACAGCAAGCGGTCCGCCCGCCGCCCGCGAAGGGCGACGGGCGGACCGCTGTGCGGGGTAGTGATTACTCGGAATCGCGAACCAAGCGACGTCGCGCTGCAAGCAGCAAACCGCCCCCGAGGGCGAGCAGCCCCAGCGTGGCCACGAAGACCCAGCTCACGTCACCGCCGGTCGTGGCGATGTCGCCCCGCTTCACGTCGCCGTTCTTGTCTCCGTCGGCCGGACCGGTCGGGTCGGTGGGATCGGTCGGATCGGTCGGGCCGGTGGGATCGGTCGGATCGACCGGATCAGTGTCGCCGCCAGCGAGGGTAAGCGGAACAGCAACCCGCGTGAGACCATCGCTCGTGACAATCTCAAGCTGCTGCGCGCCCGCAAGCCCGGCTGGGACAGTAAAGCTCAGGGTTGCGCGTCCAGCCTCATCCCAGGCGTCAGTGACCGCGGTGTCGACGGGGGCCGTCGCGATCTCCTTTCCTGCGAGCGTCGCAGTCACCGCTTCAGGCACTGCTTCACCAGCGGAGAACGCCAACGAGCTGAGATCGACCGTCACCTTGTCGCCTGCAGCGTACTCACCTGCGTCGGCCGCAGCCGCCTTGGCCGCCTCGGCCGCCTGAGCCGCGGGTGCGCTGATCTGAACCCCAACGGCGCGCTGTGCGAGATCCGGCGTCGCCTCCTTGTTGATGGCGAACCACTCGACCATGGACTGCAGGTCGGAGCGGCCGGTGTCGCGGAGGTCGGTACCCTCGCGGAAGGTGACGAAGTTGTCGCCGCCACCCGCGAGGAACGCGTTCGCTGCAACCGTGTAGGTCTTCGCCATGTCGAGCGGCTTCCCGTCAAGCGTGAGCGAGGTGATGTGCTCGCCGCGCGCGGCTGCCGGATCGTACTGATAGTTCAGCCCCTTCGAGACGCCGAGCTTGAGGAACGGCCGGGCTGATCCCTCAGGCTGCCACTGCTCCTCAAGCACGCTCTTCACCTGGGCTCCCGTGAGCTGGATCGTGGTGAGCGCGTTCGCGAACGGCTGCACGGTTGCGGCCTCGCGGTAGGTGACGTTGCCATCGGGATCGCCCTCGCCTGAGGAGGCGTGGGCGAGGTTCGCGCGGATGCCGCCCGGGTTCATGAGCGCGATATCCGCGTCAGTCGACCAGAGGTGTGCGTCGGCGACGAAGTTACCGATCGTCGACTCGCCGCCACGGTTCTCAGTCTTGCCGTCGCTCTGGCGAGCACGGTTGAAGTCGCCGGTGATGGATCCGACCGAAACGCCGCCGAGCACGTCGGCCTCGGCCTTTGCCGCGTCAACGACCTCCTGCACCGCGGGGTCGGCTGGGTACTGTGGCTCGCCGTCGACAACGAGGGGCTTGATCTCGTTCTTGATCGAGATGAGTTCCTTGGTGTCGCGGTCGACCTGCAGGTTCATGAGGCCGAGGTTCTCGCCATGCTGTCCCGCCGAGACGACGGGCCGGCCGTCGATGACGTGGTTGTATGCAAGATGCGTGTGCGCCGAGACGATCGCGTCGACGTCGTCTCCGACACCGTTCACGATCTTGCCGAGCTGCGATTCTGGCGTGATGGTCGCGGGATCGGTGGTGGCCGCGCCCTCGTGCACGAGCAGGATCACGACGTCAGCTTCGCCGTTCGCGTCGTCGCCGTCGCGCAGCGCTGCTGCCGCGTCGTTGACGGACTCGGCGACGCTGCGCACCTCGAGGTCCTTGATGCCCTCGGGCGAGACAAGCGTGTCGAGATCCTCGGTGACTGCGCCGACAAAGCCGACCTTCACGCCGTCGACCTCGCGCACCCATGACGGGGCGAGCGCTGGCTCGCCCGTCTCGGTGACGAACACGTTTGAGGAGATGTACTCCCAGTCTGCGCGGTCCTGCACGCGGTCGCGCAGGTCCTCCCAGCCCTCGTCGAACTCGTGGTTGCCCGCAGCGCTCACGTCGAGGCCCGCGAGGTTCAGCGCATCGATCGTCGGCTCATCCTTCTGGATGAACGACGTGAACGTCGACGCCCCAATGAGGTCGCCCGCGCCTGCAAAGATGAGGTTCGGATTGTTCTTGCGGAACTCCGCGACTGCACCCGAGATGACGGCTGCGCCAGCCGCCTTGCCGTCAGCCTCGATGCGGCCGTGGAAGTCGTTGATCGTCGCAACGTCGATACTCACGGGCTGTGCAGTCGCGGAAGCGTTCACACCGACGACGATGGGATCGTGATCGCTCGCGCGGAACGGGCTTCCCGGATCGGTGGCGCCGAAGCCGTAACCGCGGTCACCCCACTCTGCGGAGTTCGATGCCCAGATCGCGGCACCGGTGAGCGAGTCCTTAAGCGACGGCGAGGCGATCACGTGGTCGAGCGAACCAAGCTCACCGTTGAAGGTGTAGCTGTACTGGCCTGCGGCGAGCGCCGGCACCGTGTTGATCCAGCCCTGCGAGGTGAACTCGAAGACCGGGTCCTCCTGGCCGTAGGCGTTGAAGTCGCCGACGAGCAGCATGTCGGGGCTGCCCGAGCTGGTCTCGAGCTGCTCGGTGAAGCTGAGCAGCGACTTCGCCTGCGCGACGCGGTCGCCGTTGAAGTGGCCCTGGCCGTCTGCGGGCTCGGCTCCCTTGCCCGACTTCGACTTGAAGTGGTTCGCGACGACGGTGACGGTGCGGCCGTCGATGTCGAAGGCCTGCGCGATGGGTTCGCGAGCGTTGCCCCACACGTTCTCGTCGATGATCGTCTGGCTGTCGCCCTTCGGCTTCACGGCGTCGTTCTTGTAGATGATCGCGTTCGTGATGAAGTCGGTCGTGCCCGCGTTGTGCAGCGCCTTCGGCGTCGGCACGTAGCTCCAGACCGCGCCGCCTGCCGCCTCGTTCAGGCCGTCGACGAGATCAGCGAGTGCCGTGTCTGCGGGCTTGCCGAACTTCACCGAGTTTTCGATCTCCATGAGGCCGACGATGTCGGCGTCGAGCTCGTTGATTGCGGTGACGATCTTTGATTTCTGCGTCTTGAACTGCGCGGCGGTCTTCGCACCGCGTGCGTTCTTGTTGTCGCTCTGCAGCGTCGTGAAGTAGTTGTACACGTTGAACGCGGCGACCTTCGCGTCGCCTCCGACCGTCGGCGCCGCGGGCCGGGCGTTCTTCGCGGTGAAGCTCACGCGCTGCGATTCGGCCGAGGTGTTGTCGAGCGGGGCCTGAGGCTGCAGCCGCCACTCGTCGAAGCCATACTGCAGCACGAACGCCTGCTCGGCGAAGTTCACGGTGTCGCCGTTACGCACGACCGTGTCCTTCGTGAAGTAGGGCTGCTCGCCGGGGTGGGCGTTGTTCGTCGTCTGGATCGAGTAGCCGTCGTCAAGCAAGATGCGGGCGTCGGCGTTTGCCTGCGCGATCGCGTCGGCGTCCGGGCCTGGGCGCGTCGTTTCGGTGCTCTTCACCTGCAATTCGCCGGGGTTGAGCCAGAGCGCGCCGAAGTTGAAGAGCTGGTGGCTGGATGCGACGAAGTAGTCGCCGGTCGGCGCGACGAGCATGTTTTCGTAGGCCTCGCGGGCGTCACCGACGACGGAGTCGGGCAGCGGGGTCGCAGCGGGAACGCCGGCCTCCTGCTGCACGAGTGCGACGTCGCTGACGGCGGACGGGGTGATCTGGGTCTGTCCGAAGTACTCGCTGACCGCTCCGGTCACGGAGATGAGGTCGCCGATCTCGCCCGCGACATCCTTCCCGTCGAGGTAGACGAAGATGCCGTCGGATGCCTCGCGCGGTGCGGCGTCGCCGCCTGAGCCGGCGGTCTGGATCGCGACGCCTGCGTAGCCGCCCGTGCGGTAGTCGGCGGTAATGACGCCCTCAACCTGCACGGTCTGTCCGACCAGCGGCGAGACATCGCTCGTGCCCTGCACCTCGGCGATGCTACGCTTCGTGGTCTCGCCCGGATCTGGGTCGGGGCCCGGACCCGGATCGGGATCCGGATCGGTGCCGGTGTCTGGGGCGGTCGCGCCCGAGGCGTTCGTCGGCGTGATCGTCGCTGAGAGCACGAAGTCAGCGGAGTTGTTGTCGCTATCGGCTGCGGCTGTGCGGTTCAGTGACTTCACGTCGGAGTTGCCGCTCGGCGCCGTCGCCGGAGCGGTCTCAAACGTGTTCGAGCTGCCGTAACCGATCGCGTCGATGACGCCCGGGACACCAGCGACTGAACCGGGCGTGAGAGCCACGGCAGCGGTACCTTCGACGAGGGCGATCGTGCCGCTTGTTCCACTCGGGTTCAAGCCACTTGTCTGGTCTGGAGCCGGAAGTTCGGCCCCCTGCGCACCGTTGCTCCCACCCGAGACGAGGAAATGACCACCCGCCGGAATGATGCCGGTGAGCGGCGCAATCCCGCTGAATGGCCCGTCGCCCGTCGCCTTGCGGTACTGCAACGACGTGCCGTCGAGCCGGATCGCCTCAGCCGTCGGGTTGAACAGCTCAACGAACTTATTCGTGAATGCCGCCCCGGTGCTGCCGCCTGAGAGGTACGCCTCGTTGATGACGACCCCGGTGGTCGACTCTGCCCCCGGCTGGGTCGTCGCACTCGCGGGGGCGATGCCGACCAGTCCGGCCATGCCGAGGCTGAGCGCAGCAGTTGTGAATGCCACGAGGGCTGGTCGGCGGCGATGTTGCCTGAGGCATACTTCGCCCGTTGTTCGGCCAAATACTGGCTTCATGAATCCTGCGCTCCTCGGTTGTGAGTGATTTGTCGATTGGGCAGCTGGCTCGCACAACAAATCGCTTCGCTCGCGCCGCCCTGCAAATCGTAAGCAGTTCGGCCCCAGGAACACCATGAGCGTCATACAACGGACAGAAAGCCGTCATCCCGCGGCTCGCTCATCATTACGGTTGCGTCACGGGTGAAAAAACTTCGTGCCCGGACTTGCTTTTATTTAGTTCATTAGTTTTACTAACCTTTATGAAGCACGTAACGACGCGTCCAGAGGATGCAACCGAATGGGGCATCAACCCTCGCCGGGCCCGCACTCTCAGGGTAGCCCCAAAAGCAACGCCCGGTGACGCCAAGGTGCATAACCGCACCCTCGTGCTTCAGACACTCTTCATCTCTGGCCCCCTGAGCCGCGCCGACATCGCCCGCGCAACCGAGCTCACGAAGGTCACGATCTCCGGCCTCGTGGCAGAGCTCATCGCTGAGGGCCTCGTACAGGAGCTCGGCCAGCAAGAGTCGCACCGGCCAGGAAAGCCCGCGATTCTCGTCGACCTCGCCAGATCCTCGCACGCGGTCGTCGCGCTCGACCTCTCAGACGATCAGGTGCTCCGCGGCGCGGTAATCGACCTTGCCGGCCGCACGCTCGCTCGCGCAGAAACCCCGCGGCTCGACGCCGACGGCTCCGCCGTCACAGGCGAGGCCGCCTGCGAGCTCGTCGTTGAGCTCGCGCTCACGCTTCGCGACCGATGCGAGATCCCGATCCTGGGGCTCGGCGTCGGCACCCCCGGCGTCGTCGATGACGAGGGCGTCGTGCGCGTCGCCCCCAACTTCGGCTGGGAGAGCCTACCCCTGCGCGAGATTCTCACTGAGCGCACCGGCCTCGCGACCACGGTCGGCAACGACGCGAACGTCGCGGCCCTCGCCGAGTACAGCTTCGGCGACACGAGCGAGGACTTCGTGCTCGTTCGCATCGGATACGGCGTCGGCGCAGGCCTCATCCTCGGCGGCCGCAGCGTACCCGGCAGCCAGTTCGCCTCGGGCGAGATCGGGCAGGTCATGGTGGGAACCGACCTCGGGATCGACGCCCCCTACGCCCGCGATCAGGTCTTGGAGCACTGGCTCTCTGTTCCGACGCTCACCCGCGCACTCGCGGACGCCGGGCCCGAGAACCGCGACGAGGTGCTCCGCGCGGCCGGCAACCGGCTCGGCGTCGCGCTCACCGCCGTCGTTGGCATGCTCAACCTCGCCGAGATCGTGCTCGCCGGACCGCCGGAGCTCGTCGAGGGAACGCTCGCCGACGCGGCGTTTGAGATCCTCACCCGGCGCACGATGCCAACCTCGCACGACGCCCTCGTGATTCGCACGAGCAGCCACGGGGAAGACCTCATCCTCCGCGGCGCTACCGCAGTAGTGATCAAGGAACGCCTCGGCGTCAGCTAACCGGGACCGCCACCCCAGACACACCGACCAACCCGTATCGATGAAGACACGAAACCGCGACTCGGCACCGTCCGAGCCGCACACCGAAAGGAAAGCAATCATGAAGAGAAAGTTCGTAGGCCTCGCGGCTGCGGCTATGGCTTCCACTCTCGTCCTCGCGGGCTGCAGCCCGGCGGCCTCGGGCGGCGGCGAGAGCTCGGACAAGACCCTCACCATGTGGGTCATCGGCGGAGACACCCCCGAAGAGCTCCGTGAGTACCTCGCAACGGAGTTCAAGGAAGAGACCGGCGCGACGCTCAAGATCCAGGAACAGGGCTGGGGCGACATCATCACAAACCTCACCACCAAGCTCCCCGACGCCAAGAACACCCCCGACGTCACCGAGATCGGCAACACGCAGTCGCCGGCGTTCACCAACGCGGGCGCGTTCCTCGACATCAGCGACATGTACGACGAGCTCGGCGGCAGCGACCTGCTGCAGTCGTTCGTCGAGGTCGGCGCGGTCGACGGCAAGAACTACACGCTCCCCTACTACTTCGGGTCGCGCTACACCTTCCTTCGCAAGGACGTCTGGACGGCAGCCGGCCAAGACATGAACCCCGCAACGCTCGACGATTTCAACGCGTCGGTCAAGGCCATCGCCGAGGCAAACCCGAAGGGGATCGACAACTTCTCCGGCTTCTTCCTGGGCGGTCAGGACTGGCGTGACGGCATCTCGTGGATCTTCGCCAACGGCGGCGAGATCGCCGAGTTCGACGGCGAGAAGTGGACGGCAACCCTGGACTCACCGGAGTCGCTCAAGGGCCTCGAGCAGCTGCAGGACCTCTACAAGAACGCCTCGTTCGCACCGAACGATATGAAGGACGCGAACCAGTACCAGTTCCTCAACGACTCGGATGAGGTGAAGGACGAGGACGGGAACGTCACCGAGGATCTCTCGCTCGCCGCCGCCACCATCATGGCGCCGGGCTGGGCGCACTGGTCGATTGGCGACCTCACCACGGACGAGAAGGGCGAGCCCGTGCGCAAGTGGAATGACGACACCTTCGGCACCCTCGTGCTCCCCGGGAACGACGGCAAGCCCGCGCCGGTGTTCGCGGGCGGCTCGAACGTGGGCATCTCGGCGAAGACGCAGAACCCGGAGCTCGCGAAGGATCTCATGCGCATCATCTACTCCGAGGAGTACCAGACGATGCTCGGCGAGAACGGCCTGGGCCCGGCGAACTCGAAGTACGCTGACTCGCTCGGCGACGACCAGTTCGCGAAGGCACTCATCGAGTCGGCATCGAACTCGAAGCTCACCCCCGCCGCACCGGGCTGGGCAGCGATCGAGTCGAAGAACATCATGGAGGAGTTCTTCGCGCAGATCCGCGACGCGAGCGACCTGAAGGCGCTCGCGGTTGAGACGAACGCGAAGCTCGACGGCCTGCTCAACCAGCAGTAACGTCTGAACCGGGGCCCGCGTGCGTATCGGCGCACGCGGGCCCCGGCCACACCCCAACCCCGCAAAGGAGAGCCGTGATGAGCGTTGACGCCACCACGTCACCCGCCGGCACAGCCCCGGTCTCGCGCAGACGGCCCAAGCATCTCACTCCGTATCTGCTCCTCATCCCGGCAACGATCATCGTGCTCGTCGCGATGGCCTATCCCGTCTTCTGGCAGCTCATCACGTCGATGCAGCACTTCGGGCTCGCCCAACAGTTCGGCGCTCCCCCGGAGTGGGTCTGGTTCGACAACTACGTGACGCTGTTCACGAGCCCCGCGACGTGGCTCGTGGTCGCCCGCTCGGTGGCGTTCTGCCTCGCGGCTGCCTCGGTCACGATGGCAATCGGTATCGGCCTCGCGCTCCTCATGCAGGCGACGTCGAAGGGGATCCGGATCGCCCTGCAGATCGCGCTGCTGCTCGCCTGGGCGACCCCCGTGGTCGCGGCAATGACAATCTGGAACTGGATCTTCGACTGGCGGCGCGGGCTCGTGAACTGGCTGCTCACGACTCTCGGGCTCCCGTTCAACGGCCACAATTGGCTGCAGGAGCCGCTGAGCTTCTTCCTCGTCGCGCTCATCATCGTCGTCTGGATGAGCGTTCCCTTCGTCGCGTTCAGCGTCTACGCGGGTCTCACCCAGGTGCCCGGCGAGGTTCTCGAGGCTGCCCAGATGGACGGCGCAAGCCCGTGGCAGCGCCTGCGCCTCATCATCGTTCCCATCATCAAGCCGATCCTCGGCATTGTGATGCTGCTCCAGATCATCTGGGACCTGCGCGTGTTCACGCAGATCAAGCTGCTGCAGGATCGCGGATCGATCGCGTCACAGACCGACGTGCTCGGCACCTACATCTACCAACTCGGCGTTGGCTCAAGCGATTTCGCGATGGCGAGCGCAATGTCGATCTTCGTGCTCCTGCTCACGATCGCGCTGAGCTGGGTCTATGTGCGCAACCTCATCAAGGAGGATGACGAGTCATGAGCCAGGCCTCACTCACGAGCGCAGCACCGCGCACCGAAACCATGACCGCCCCCGTCGACATTGTTCGGGCGCGCGGCAGCTTCCGCGCGACGAAGCCGTGGCGGATCGCGCTCAACGCGCTCGCGATCGCGCTCGCGCTCATCTGGGCGTTTCCGGTGTACTGGATGGTGAACTCCGCGCTCCTGCCAAACGTGGTGCTCGAGAAGACCACGCCGACGCTGCTGCCGTTCGGCGGGTCATTCAAGAACTTCCAGGCGGTCGTCGCCGACGGCTCGTTCTTCCGGTCGCTCGGCATCAGCCTGTCGATCGCGGCAATCGTCGTCGTCGTGTGTCTACTGTTCGCGTTTCTCGCGGCGCTCGCCATCAGCCGCTTCAGGTTCAAGGGCCGCCGCAGCTTCGTGCTTGCAGTGCTCTTCATTCAGATGCTCCCGGCTGAGGGCATGTTCATCGCCCAGTACAAGCTCATGAGCAACCTGGGGCTGCTGAACTCGATCATCGGCGTGAGCATCATCTACATCGCCGCGGTGGTGCCGTTCACCATCTGGATGCTGCGCGGCTTCGTCGCGGGCATCCCCGCCGACCTCGAGGAGGCGGCGATGGTCGACGGGCTGAGCCGCACCCAGGCGTTCCTGCGCATCACCTTCCCGCTACTCGCGCCCGGCCTTGTCGCGAGCGGCATCTACGCCTTCCTGCAGGCATGGAACGAGTTCACCGTCGCGCTCGTGCTGCTCGACGCAGACAATAAGACGCTGCCGCTCTGGCTGCGCGGCTTCATCCAGCAGTCGGCGAGCTCCTCGATCGACTGGGGCCAGGTGATGGCCGCCTCGACGCTCGTCGCCGTTCCCGTCATCATCTTCTTCATGTTCGTCCAGGGCCGCATGACGAGCGGGCTCGTGAGCGGGGCGGTGAAGGGATGACCGCGACGGAACACGGCGCAGCGGATCAGACCGCGCTCGAGCGCGACGTCCTCGCGACGCTCATGCCGGGCTTTGTCGGCTTCGAGCCGCCCGAGTGGCTCTCGCAGGCCTTCGGCCGCGGCCTCATGGCCGCGTGCGTCTACGGCAACAACGTGCGCGACCGCGCCCAGCTACGTGCGCTCGGGCAGGCCCTACGCGAGGCTGCCCCGCACGCCCTCCTCGCGATCGACGAGGAGGGCGGTGAGGTCACGCGTCTGAGCTACCTCGAGGGCTCGCCGTACCCCGGAGCGGCCGTGATGGGTCGTATCGACGACGAGGCGTACTCAGAGGAGATCGGGCGGCGGGTGGCACGCGAGATCTTGAGCGCAGGATTTAACCTGGCGCTCGGCCCGGTCGCCGACGTCAACAGCAATCCGCTGAACCCCGTGATCGGCACGAGAAGCTTCGGGGCGACACCCGAGCTCGCGTCGCGCCACGTCGCCGCCTGGGTGCGCGGACTCGAGGGCGAGGGCGCGATCGCCTGTCCGAAGCACTTCCCGGGCCACGGCGACACGGGGCAGGACTCGCACCACGAACTGCCGACAGTCAACGCCTCGCGCGAACTCCTCACGCGCCGCGACCTGCCACCGTTCGGCGCAGCGTTCCGCGCGGGAGCTCGCTCGGTCATGACGTCGCACATCGTGCTCAGCGCACTCGACCCCGAGCGGCCGGCCACGTTCAGCGAGGAGATCCTCCGGGGCCTCCTCCGCGAGGAGCTCGGCTTCTCAGGGGTCATCGTGTCTGACGCGCTCGACATGCAGGGCGCAAGCGGCAGCATCGGCATCCCCGAGGCCGCCGTGCGGGCGCTCGCAGCCGGCTGCGACCTGCTCTGCGTCGGAGTTGATACCACCCCAGAGCAGCTCGCGGAGATCACCCAGCAAATCGCGGTCGCCGTCTCCGAGGGCAGGCTCGAACGAGCGCGGGTCGCGGAGGCTGCCGAGCGTGTGCGCACGCTGAGCGCAGCGGCCAGCGAGGGCACCTCGGCAGGCGCGGCGCAGCCCGACGGCGACCCGCCCGCGGCCGAGCCCCGCGCGGCCGTCACACCCGCGGAGCTCGCGCGTATCGCCGCCTCCTTCGCGGGCGTGGACGACACACGCGCGTGGCTGCGCGCGCACCCCGGGGCCGCCGTGATGCGCGTGAACACCCAAGCAAACATGGCCGTCGGGTTCGCTCCGTGGGGCCCCTTCGCGGCCGCCAGCAGGCCGTTCCCAGAGCAAGAAGATGCCGCAGCGGGCTTCGCCGCACGGCCCCAGCACGAGCTCACGCCGCAGGCCGACGATGCCAGCAATAGCGCCCCGATCCTGCTCCCCGCCCCCGAAGCGCTCACTTCCGGGGTCATCATCGTCGGCCGGGAGATCCACAGGCACGACTTTGCGCGCAGCGCCATCGACGCCTTGCGCAGCGACGGCGTTCACGTACTCGTCATCGAAATGGGCTGGCCCGCTGCACTACTATCAGAGGGATCCGGGAGCACCTACGCCGGTCTCTCAACCTACGGATCGTCGGCGCTCGTTGGCGCCGCGCTCCTTCAGCTGTTCGAAAGTACTCTCCCATGATCACTGCCCCACGCATCGGCCTCGACATTGGCGGAACCAAGATTGAGGGCATTGCACTCGACGCCGCCGGCGAAATCATCGCCCGCCAGGTCGTGCCGACCGTGCCCGGGCCCGAATCGGTACTGCAGTCCACGCGCGGCCTCGTCGACACGCTCGCCGCAGCGGCAGGCCTGCCACTCACCGAGTTCGCCGGGGTCGGGATCGGGATCCCCGGCCAGGTCGATCGCGCGAGCGGAACGGTGCGCAACGCCTACAACATGGGGCTGTCGGAGCTCGCACTCGGCGAGGAGCTCGCCGCTCGGGTCGGGATCCCCGTCTCGCTCGACAACGATGTCACTGCGGCAGCAATTGGTGCCGCCCACATCATGCAGCTCGGCGGCACCGTCGCCTACGTGAACCTCGGCACGGGGCTCGCCGCCGGCACCACGATCGACGGTGTGCCCGTTCGCGGTACCGACGGCTACGCGGGAGAGATCGGTCATCTGGCGGTCGACCCCCGGCAGCGTGCGTGCCTCTGCGGCCAGTTCGGTTGTCTCGAGACCGTCGCGAGTGGATCCGCGCTGAAGACGCACTGGCCCGCGGGAGGAGCACACCCCGGGCGCACCCTGCTCGCAGCAGTAGCGGCCGGGGATTCGGACGCGAAACAGGCGCTCGACTACCTCATCGACGGAGCAGCCCAGGCGGTGCGGGTGCTCGGCCTCGCGGTCAACCCAGGCACGATCGTCATCGGGGGCGGACTGCGCCTCATCGGGGAGCCGCTCTTTGCCGGCGTGCGCGACACGCTCACCGGCTGGGCCCGAGCTTCCGAATTTATTGCGGCGCTGCGGCTCGCAGAGCGTGTGCAGGTCTTGCCTGAGGGTTCGCCGGCCGCCGCAATCGGCGCAGCTATTGCAGTAAATGACTAGTCACAGTTGCGAAGACGGCTTCACAGGGTAGCCTGTCGTTATGAGTGAACTGCGACTTGAAGAACTCTCAGCAGCGACGATCGTTGCGGTGAACACCCTTGGCCTGAAGCCCGGCCAGGAGCAGTTCATCACGCCCGTCTCCTACGCTGCGGCTGCCGCTGTGACCCCAGCGGAGAGCGCGTGGCAGCGCGTCGTGCTGCTTGATGACAAGGTCGTCGGGTTTATTCACGGCAACTTCGACCCGGATGCGACGCAGGAGGAGTTCCGTGCTGCGCTCTGGCGCATCAACGTTGACGCCCGCGTTCAGGGCAGCGGCGTCGGCACCTTTGCCGTGAACGCGCTCATCGAGGAAGCGCGTCGCCGCGAGGTAGATCGCCTCACCGTGCTCTGGGAGCGCGGCGAAGAAGGGCCGGAAGAGTTCTTCCTCCACATCGGCTTCAAGCCGGTGGGCGAGACCCCGTACGGAGAGGTCATTGGAGAAATCGCCCTCTAAGTCTTTTACCGAGCGCGGTCTCGTCGTCTCGGTTGTCTCATCCTTCCTCTTCGCTGGCGTCTATTTCGTCACACCCATGCTCGCCCCGGCCTCGGCCGAGTCGCTGTGGGCTGTGCGAAATATGGTGACGATCCCGCTCATCGTGGCGATCCTCGCGGCGCTCAGGCAGTTGCCGCTGTTCACCGAGATTGGATCGCGGATCAGGGCGCGGCCACTCCTGCTGCTGCCACTCATTGCGTGCGGCTTTCTCGTCGCCGCACAGCTGTGGCTGTTCAGCTGGGCACCCCTGAACGGGCGAGGCCTCCAGGTCGCGCTCGGCTACTTCCTGCTGCCGCTCGTGCTTGTCATCATCGGAAAGTTTCTCTACCGGGATCGCCTGCTCTGGTGGCACTGGGCCGCAGCAGCGGTCGCCGCCATCGGCGTGATCTTTGAGGTATTCCGTGTCGGCACGGTGTCGTGGGAAACCATGCTTGTCGCCTTCGGCTACCCCATCTACTTCGTGCTGCGTCGAGCGATCGGAACCAACCACCTCGGCGGCATGCTCTGGGAGTTTCTGCTGCTCGTACCCCTCGCGGTCGTGCTGGCGGTGCGCGAGTTCGCAAGCGGCGACGTGCTCGAAGCAAACCCGAGCCTCGCCTGGTTCGCTCCCCTCTTCGGCGTCTGGAGCGGCATCGCGCTCATCTGCTACCTCCTCGCCTCGCGGTACCTGACCATCAGCATCTTCGGGCTCATGAGCTATCTCGAACCAGCCCTCCTCGTCGTCGCCTCGCTCCTCATCGGTGAGCGCATCAGCAGCGGCGAGTGGCCCATGTACATCGCCGTCTGGGGCGCGGTCGGCATCCTCGTCGTGGGCGGGTCCGTGCAGGCCATTCGCACGGCCCGAGGGCGGCGTCGCGGCCCAGCCGATCCAGATCCACCAGAAACAGCGACAGGGTAAGCTCAGATACATGGGTGAGCAGCAGGGACACGGGCATTCGGGCAACGAGCACGGGTACATCGACCACAAAGAGGACCTTCTCAAGCGACTCCGTCGAGCAGAGGGCCAGGTACGCGGTGTGCACCGCATGGTCGAAGAAGACACCTACTGCATCGACATCCTCACCCAGGTCTCGGCAGCCACGAAGGCGCTCGAGCGGGTCGCGCTGTCGCTCCTCGATGACCACCTCAGGCACTGTGTCGCGGAAGCCGCCGCTGAGGGCGGCGAGGTCGCTCAGGAAAAACTGCGCGAAGCTACCCAGGCAATTTCACGCTTCGTGGGATGATTGACGCGCCAATTCCAGCAGGCAAGGAGCGCTATGCGTCAGCACCCCGAACACCAGGCACCAGAGTTTGAGATGGCCACCACAGGCCAGGTAGACATCACCCCCGAGATCGACGAGCTCGGCGAGCTCCTCGGAACCGACATTGACAACAACGCCCCCGACGCACCCTGGCGGCAGGGCTACCCCTACGACGAGAAGCTCGGGCGCAAAGAGTACGAGAAGACCAAGCGCAAGCTGCAGATCGAACTCCTCAAGCTCCAGGCGTGGGTAAAGGAGTCCGGCGAGAAGATCGTCATCGTCTTCGAGGGCCGTGACGCCGCCGGCAAAGGCGGCGCAATCAAGCGCTTCACCGAGTACATGAACCCCCGCGGGGCGCGCGTCGTCGCCCTCGAGATCCCGACCGAGCGCGAACAGACCCAGTGGTACTTTCAGCGCTATGTGACGCACCTCCCCGCCGCGGGCGAGATCGTGATGTTCGACCGCTCCTGGTACAACCGGGCAGGGGTGGAGCGCGTCATGGGCTACTGCACGCCGCAGCAGTACCTCGAGTTCACCCGCTCGGCCCCCGACTTCGAAGAGCTCCTCGTGAACTCGGGCATTCACCTCATCAAGTTCTGGTTCTCGGTCGGCAAGGCAGAGCAGCGCGCCCGCTTCGCCTCCCGGTCGCAGGACAAGGTGAAGCAGTGGAAGCTCTCACCGACGGACCTCGCGAGCCTCGACAAGTGGGAGGACTACACCCGCGCGAAAGAGGCCATGTTCTTCTACACGGACACTCCGCACGCGCCGTGGACGGTCGTGAAGTCGAACGACAAGAAGCGCGCGCGGCTCGAAGCTATGCGCTGGGTGCTCGCAAAGTTTGACTACCCGAATAAGGATCACGCGCTCGTCGGCACGCCAGACACCAAGATCATCGGTTCGCCGGATGACGTCTACGACGACGGGGAGACCCCTACCGGGTCGTTCCCGGTCGTCAACGGCGACTAGGCGGGGCTGCCGGTGGGCGGCGGGCCTGCCCACCGCCCCCACTGCTGGTCAGTTTGCGCCAAGACACGCTGCGATTCTGCAGCGTTTTGGCGCAGACTGACCAGCAGTTGCGTCAGGCCGGGGAGAGCCGGGCAGGGCTCAAGCAGGGTGGCTGCGTCTGGCCCGGGGTTACAGCCCCGAGTAAGCGTGCAGCCCCTTGAAGAACACGTTCACGACCGAGAAGTTGAAGATCACTGCCGCGTAGGACACGATGTTCAGCCAGGCCGACCGGGTGCCGCGCCAGCCGCGCGTCGCCCGCGCGTGGATGAAGCCCGCGTAGAGCACCCAGATGATGAAGGTCCAGACTTCCTTGACGTCCCACCCCCAGTAGCGGCTCCAGGCGGCCTCCGCCCAGATCGAACCGGCGATGAGCGTGAATGTCCAGAACGCGAAGCCGATGATCGCGAGCCGGTACGCGAGGTCTTCGAGCCGCACCTGATTCGGGTAGCTCACCATGAACGCCATCGACTTCGTGTCGCCGGCTTTCACCTTCGCGCCGCGTCGCGCCTGCAGCAGCTGCAGAATCGAGAGGCCGAACGAGAGCGTGAAGAAGCCGACCGCGAGCACCGCAACGATGATGTGGATCACGAGCCAGTACGAGTCCAGCGCGGGTACGAGCGGCACGATCGCGACGTAGTAGTTGATCTTCGCAATGCCGAGGAACATGATCGTCATGCCGGTGACGAGCGTGCCGAGGAATCGGAGATCCACAAAGAACTGCACGATGAGGAAGATGCCGACGGCGGCGAGCGTCGCGGTGAGCGCGAACTCGTACATGTTGGCCCAGGGCACACGACCCGCGGCGATACCGCGCAGCACGGTTGCCGCAAGGTGCAGCAGGAAGCCGAGCACGGTGAGTGCGAAGCCCGCGCGGAGCCAGCGCGAGCGCGGCAGCTTCGTGGGCGCACCCGCGCGCGAAGCCTTCACCAGGGTGGCGGTGCCGCCCTGGGCCCCGGCCTGGGCATTTCCAGCGGCCGGTACCGCGGCGGCGAGGTGGGCATCGCCACTTCGGTTCGCGAGATCTACAACGTAGAAGACGAAGGCAATCGCGTACACGATCATCCCCGAATACAGGGCAATCGTGGAATAGGTTTCAAGCTCTGTCAGCACAATTCCCCAGACTACCCGCTGCCCCGGACTGCTCGCTGAGAGTTAGGCGATGCTCTCGGGATCAGCTGCCGTAGCGTCAGCGGCTGAGGTGTCGGCGCTCGCAGTCGATTCCCCGGCTGCGGCTGCCTTCTTCTTCGCGCGTGAGTGTTTGAACGCTCGGTAGATCTCGAAGAGGATCGGGATGCCCGGGATGAGCACGAGCACGATGATGAAGACTTCGCTGTACTGCTGCACGAACGGGATCTGCCCGAGGAAGTAGCCGATGAGGGTGACACCGACGCCCCAGAGCAGCGCCCCGACCGCGTTATACGCGACGAAGCGGCGGTAGGTCATGTTGCCGACGCCCGCTGCGGCCGGCACGAACGCGCGGAAGATCGGGAGGAAGCGGGCGATGATGATCGCCTTCGGGCCGTGCTTCTCGAAGAACTCGTGCGTGCGGGCAATGTTCTCAGGGTTGAAGAGCCTGCTCTTCGGCCGGTTGAAGATCGAAGGACCGAGCTTTCGCCCGAGATAGAAGCCGAGCTGATCGCCAGCAAAGGCGAAGATGAACAGCAGGACACAGGTGATCCAGATCGGCACGTCGATAATGCCAGTGGCGCTGAAGAGCCCGACAGTGAAGAGTAGCGAGTCACCGGGGAGAAAGGCGAGCACGAGCACGCCTGTCTCGAGGAACACGAACGCGCAGGCGAGCACGAGCGCGGCCCACCCACCGGCCTTGAGCAGGGTCTCGGGGTCGAGCCAGTCGATGCCGAGGAGCGCGGGGGTCAGAGCGAGAAGCGAAATCACGTCTTTAAGCTACCAGCAGCAGCCTCGCGTAAACTTGGAGGCGACATGAATTGCGGGATTTCCCGCTTCGCACCGCCTCAACGACCGAGGCCAGCCAGTTCGGAGTGAGAGCATATGCCCGCAACCGTGATCCACAGCGTCCTCCTCATCACCGGCGGCGTCCCAGCGTCAAATGCCTGGGTGCGGTTTGCGGGCGGCCGCGTGAGCGCGATTGGGATGGGCAATTCCTGGCGGAGTGCTGGCACCGGAGAAGCAGCTGGTTCAATCGGCGAGCAAGCAGGGGACGTCGAGGTTATTGACGGGAGCGGGGCGATCCTCACCCCTGGCTTCATCGACATCCACGTGCACGGCGGTGGGGGCGCTGCGAACGAGGCGGGTGCCGAGGCGATCCGGCGCGTGCTCTCAACCCACCGCGAGCACGGCACCACCCGAGCCGTGCTCTCCCTCGTCACCGGGCGCCCGGCCGACCTGGTGGATCACCTCGAGGTCATCGCGGGGCTCACCAATAGCCTCCCGGGAGTCCTCGGGAGCCACCTTGAGGGGCCGTTCCTCGCTGACGAGTACCGCGGCGCGCACGACCCGGCGATGCTGCGCTCGCCGCGCCCTGAGGAGACTGCGGCGATGCTCGCGGCGGCGAACGGCACGCTCCGCCAAATCACGCTCGCCCCTGAGCTGCCGGGCGCCGAAGCGGCCATCCGGGCATTCGTCGACGCGGGCATCGCGGTCGCGATCGGGCACACGAGCGCGACCTACGAGCAGGCGCTCGCGGCTTTTGGCGCGGGTGCGTCGATCCTCACCCACACGTTTAATGGGATGCCGGGGCTGCATCATCGCGCCCCCGGGCCCATCGCCGCGGCGGTCGACTCGCCTCACGTCACGCTCGAACTCATCAACGACGGGGTGCATGTGCACCCGGCTCTCGCGAAGATGCTGTTCGCGCTGGCCCCGGGCCGCGTCGCGCTCATCACCGACGCGATGGTCGCCGCCTGCGCTCACGACGGTGACTACATGCTCGGGTCGCTCCCGGTGCGTGTGAACGACGGGGTCGCGAGACTCGTCGAGGGCGGATCGATCGCGGGATCAACGCTCACGCTCGACGTCGCGCTCCGGCAGACCGTCACCGAGTGCGGAGTCGACCTTGCGGCCGCTGTGAGCGCGCTCACCGAGCACCCAGCAAGGGCAATCGGGCGCGGCCACGATCTCGGGGCGCTGGAGCCTGGCTACCTTGCAGACGCCGTGCTGCTTGACGCATCGTTGCACGTGAAACAGGTCTGGGTCGAGGGCCAGGCGACGCTCACCGACTGATTTCCTGGGCCGAAGGTACCCTCCGCCGTTTCTCGCGACGCGGCGCACACAGCGCCCGGGCCACCGCGCCGGAACCGCCGACGAACCAGACCGCCCACCACGGAAACCCCAGGCTCACGCCGTCGCCCCCGAGCATCGCGCTCTGCGGAGCCGCAGCGTCGTCGATGCGCACGGCGTGCACCATGACCCGGTGACTGTTCACGCCGATCGGCGTGCAGGTAAAGAGCGTCACCCAGTCCTCGCCCTCGATGATTGCAAGTGACTCCGTCTCCCGCGGCTCGACCACCTCGGTCTGCTCGACACGGTAGAAGTGGTCTTCGCCGAGCACGCTGATCCAAAACACATCCCCGACCTCCGCCTTCGGCAGGTCAGTGAACAGTCGCGAGTGCGGGAGGCCGGAGTGGGCCGTGAGCACGGCGCGGGTTGACGGCCCGCCGACGGGCAGCGAGGTGCCGTACATGTGGCCGATCCCCTTCGAAATCACCGCGTCGGATGTGCCGTGGTACGCCGGCAACCCAATGCCGAGCCGCGGATAGTTGATCACGCCGATCGCATCGGCGCCGCTCACGCGCAGCATTTCCTCGTACGCCAGGTAGAGGTCGCTGCGCCTGGCCTCATCCGCGTTCACCGAGGTGTACGGATCAGTGAGCGGGCCCGGCTCGAGCTGCTCGTTGTAAGCGTAGGCGGCGTCGAGGATTTGGGTGCGCTCCGGGGTGGGCGCGCGCTCGACCTGGCGCACGTAGCCGGAAATCTCGGCGTTGTGCCCGATGCGCGCGATCCAGTCGGCCGCCCCCGGATACACGAGCATCCCGATCGCCCCCATGCCCACGAGCAGGAGCACGGTACTCACCGCGCGCTGTCTGCGCGTCGGAGTCAGCCGCTTGGCCACGGTGCTCCCCCGCTGTTCCCGGCGTCGTTCCCGCGGCGGGCGGGGTGCGGTTGCCGCGGCGCGAACAGCATGGCCGCCACCAGCCCTGATCCCCCGACGAATGCGAGCGTCCACCAGGGGAAGCCAGCCGTCAGCCCGTCGCCGCCAATCGCGCGATCTGCGCCGGAAGGGGGATCGACGCGCACACCCGAGACGAGCAGCCGGTGGCTATTCACCCCGATCGGCGTGCACGTGAACAGCGTGACCCGGTCTTCCCCCTCGGCCACTCGGAGGGACTCCGTCACAAACGGCTCGACCGTCTCGATGCGGTCGACCTCGTAGAAGAGGCTCTCACCGAGCACTCGAATCTCGAAGCGATCCCCGACCGCGGCCGAGGGCAACTGAGAGAACAGGCTCGCGTGGATGAGGCCGGAGTGCGAGGTGAGCACGGCGTGCGTCGATGGGCCGCCGACGGGGAGCGAGGATCCGTACAGGTGCCCCACCCCCCTGCTAATCGCGGCCTCGCCCGCCTCGGGATACAGCGGGAGGCCGATGTTCAGGCGCGGGTAGCTCACCTCACCGATCACGGCAGAGCCCGCCACCCGAAGCACCTCTTCATACGCGCGATAACTGTTCTCGTCGGGCTGCTCCGCGGTGTCGCCGGAGCCGGAATAGGGATCGAGCAGCAGCCCCGCGGGGAGACTCGCGTTGTAGTCTCGCGCCTCGTCCAGCCCGGCCTGGCGTGATTCGGCGGGGAGGTCGGCGACGGCCCTGACGTAGCCCGAGCGCTCAGCGTTGTGGCCGAGCGTCGATACCCAATCAGCCGCGTACGGGTAGACGAGGGCACCGATTCCGACCATTGCCAGCAGTTGCAGCACGATCGGTACACCGAGCTTTCGCCTGCGAACAGGCTGGGAGGAACCCGCAACATCAGATACGCGTGTCTGTGTCATCGAGTTCCTCCCTTCCGTTCTCACCGAGTGAGCTCGGTGCTCGCGCGACGCCGCGAGCTACTCCGTGCTCGTCGTCGCGTGCTGCCTGCGGCGCGCAATGAGCAGCACGGTGATCAGCAGCGCGATGCCGCCGATCGTGAGCAGCAGTGTGCCCGTGCCACCGGTGAGCGGCAGCACGAATCCGCCGCGATCGTACTGGTTCACGATCGTCTCCGCGGTCTGCGTCGCCGAGTCCTCGTCCACGATGAACGAGACCGGCTGCGCGAGCAACTGGTGCCCGTCAAGCGACTGCGTCTCGACGAGCCAGTAGGTGACGTAGCGGTCGTCAGACTCCCCGAACGATTCACCGTCGGCAAAGCCCGAGTAGCGCAGGCCCGTGATGTCGACGCGGCCGTCCGCGTTCGTCGTCCAGGTGCCAGCGTCACGATCGTACCCGGGCACCGTCACCTCGGGCCGCACGGCCCGATCCAACGCGGCCTGATCTCCCGCCTTCGCGGCGAGCGCGTCCTCCTCGCTCGTGAAGACCATGAACTCTGCGCCAGCGAGCGACACAGCGCTCTCCTCCGGTGCGCCCTCGCTGAGCTTCACGAGCGCATAACTGCCGTACTTCATGCTCGTTCCGGGGATCTCACCCGGCGTTGTCTGCGAAGTCGAAGTCGAGAAGCGCGCCGAGTTCTCGATGACGCCAACCTGTTCGATCTTTGTCTCGAGCTTCAGTACGACGGCCGCTGTCGGCGTTTCGACAAGCTTCGCGAGGCCCGCCTCCGTGAAGTCGACCGTGACGGTGCGCTTGCCGCCGTCTGAGACGACAGTCACCTCGTAGTGCGTCCCCTTGACGAGCCCCGCCGGGGCAGTCACGGTCATCCCCGAGCCGTCAAGCGCGGTGGTGAGGTAGGCCTCGGTGAGCTCATCGACGACCTGCAACATGTCGGCTGCGAAGTATTCGCCCGTGGTCGTATCGCGGGCGCTGGGGTTGTCGATCGTGATCGTCCAGGTGACCGTGTCGCCGACCACGAACTCACCGTCGTTGTCGACCGTCTTCGAACCCGTAACCGTGTGGTTCTTGGGGTAGACGTAGATCGTGTCGAGCCAGGTGTTGCGCTCAGTCGGGTGCGTCAACGGCACGGCGACGATAAAGTCGCCCGCGGGCACAACGCCGGCCGGCGTGCTCGTCTCGCGCACGAGCCAGAGGCCCGCTTGGAGATCCTGCCCGTCGCGCTGGCCCTCCGCCGCGGCGGTCTGCCAGTGGATCTGGCCGTTCGCGTCAGTCACCCCGGTGCGGCCTGCAGACGCGCCAGCGACGGCTGCCTGCGCTTCGGCGAGCGTGAAGCCAGCGATCTCCCGCTGGCCATCGTTCGTGAGGGGGTCGTTCTCGAGTGGCACCTGGTAAGCCTCGAAGCCGACGCCCGGAATGGCAGGCAGATCGCTCGTTTGTGGGAGGCCAGTCGCGGGAACGCCGCTCGTGTCCGGCTGCTCGAGCTTCGTGATGACGAGCCCCGAGCTCTCTGGCATGGTGCTGTTCGTCGTGGCCTGGGCGGAGACTGCGCCTCCGAGGGCGAGCGCTACTGCAGTCGCGAACGCCGCTGCGCTCGCGAACAGTCCTCGCTTTCGTATCTCAAACATGGTGTTCCTTTCGTGGAGTTCGGTGCTGCGGAAGATGTGGGAAAGTCGTCGCTGGGGTGGATCGGCACCCGGGAGTTGTATTCTCATGTCGCGTGCCTCGCTGTTGTGTGGCTTCGGCTGCGCCACCGGGCGATTCCGGCGAGCGCTGTCATGAGCACGAGTGCGCCAGCGCCGGAGAGCACCCAGCGCCCCCTGCCGCCGGTGAACGGGAGTGCGGCAGGTGCTGGATCTTGAACCACCATGAAGTACCCGGCTCGGTCGACGCAGGCCGTCGGCCGCTCGGCAACGGTTGCCGCCGCATCACATCGCTCGCTGAGAGCTGTGCCGCTGTGGCCGATGTCAACCTGGCCGCGCCCCCGCATCCCCCCAGCAACTTCGGGGCCGGCCGCGTCGGGCCACACGGTGAAAGGGATCGCTTCGGCGAGACGCTGCACGCCGGGCACCGCACGGGTCTCACCTGTCTCGGGGTTGCGCTGCGCGCTCGGAGCTCGTGTTTCCACCAGCCAGAACTCTCCCTGGCCGAGGCCCTCAGAGAACCACTGGCCCTGCTGCGGGCCGGCCGTCAACTCGGCGAGGGTGCCGCACACGGGCCGCGGGTCGTCGGGGTGCGCGTTGTTCCAGGCGAGGACGCGCTGTTGGGTCTGGGAGGGCTGCGTGGCAAAGTCCCAGCGGCTTGCGTCGCCGGCGTTCGCCTGCGCGATCCAGTCGCCGTTCCAGCCCTGCTCGGGGTCGTAGTCGGTGCGGCAGAGCTGGACTGAGGGGTACGCACTCGCCGCGCCGCCCACGCTGTCGCGTATCTCAAACTCGTGACCGACCATGTTCCACAATCCCGTCGGGTCGCCGCCCCACTCGAGGTCGCCTGTGAGGCCCGCGACGCCGAGCCCGCCAGCATCTTTACGGAGCGTAAACGAGTTCCACGCGAGGTCCTGCTGGACTCTGCACCGGTCAGGGAACGCGGGGTCCGCAGGCTGTTCGGCGTCGGCGGCGAGCGCGGTGTGAGGAACGTCGAGGCCCGTCACGCACTCGTTGGGGGCGAACTCTCCCGCGGCCCCCGTCGCTGTGCCGGTCGCGTAGTTCACGAAGGTCCAGCCGGTCACCGGCGTGGCTCCGGGACTCTGCCACACCTGCGGATCCGGTATCCCGGCCGGGCTCTCGGCTGCCTGCACCGCGAACCACATCTCGGCGCGCACGGCCTCGGCGGGCAAGGTCAGCGGTGCGCCGGAGGTCAGGATCCACCGCGTTTCTGGGGGGTTGCCGGCCTCGGCGACATTGCGTTGCTCCGGCACGCTCACGCTCTGCACCGGCGCAGCTACGTTTGCCTCAGCGGTGTTGGGCAAGCCGTCAAGGCCGAGCGAGCGGCCCGCCGCGTCAAAGAGATACACGCCGCTGCCCAACGCGCCAACCGCGGGTACGGCGTCGGGCGCCCACCCAGCGGTCTTGAACACGTGTGTGAGGTCGTCCTGCAGCACAACGTTGGCGAGCGAGGTGCCGGCATTGATTTTCTCCGCGGCCACCCGATAGTGCACGTTGCCTCCCTTGGCGAGGCGCGTTCCTTCTGCGGGCACCGAGTCTTTCTCGACGCTCCAGGCGTTCACTGGGTGCTCGGTGCACACACCTGGTGCGCACGTCGTTGGGAGCTCCGGCGGGGTGTTCCCCCCGGAGCCGCGCACAAGCCTGTTTCGGAGGAAGAACCCCTGCGGGTCCTGAGACTCCTGCCTGGCCCCCGCGTCCTCGCTGTTGGGAAGCACGCGCACGGCAAAGCTCAGTGAGCCGACATCACCCGCCGCTACCGTGCCGCGCATCCGCAGCCACTGCCCTGCGGGGTTCCAGTCTTCCGCCGCAGCGTACGAGATGCCGCCGGCCACGCTCACTTCAGGTGCCCCGTCAGCCGTCGGATCGCCTGCGGCGTTCACGAACACGGCGTCGTCGAGCACGTCAGTGAGTGAATCCCAGAAGTCGACCGTGGCAGGGGCCATACCGCCCGAGTTATCGAGGGTGAGGTCGTAGCGTACGATCTCGCCGGCATTCACGGCGATGCCCGAAGCTGGGGTGGCAGTCTTTTCGGCGCGCACAACCTCGTTCGTAAACGTGCAGCGGATCTCGCCGCCCTGCCGCATCACCGGAACCGTGAAGCTGCCGCTCGTGCCCGCGCCGCCGGCGACGCGCTCGGTCTCCGTGCGGCACTCCCAGCTCGCGGCATAGTCGCCCGGAGAGGTCGTCCCCAGCGGTTTCTCGGCGATGGCGATCGTGACGCCCGAGGTCACAGGGACCGGCCCCGCCGCGTCGGGCTGCAGGCCAGTGGCCGTGCCCGAGGTCTGCGCCGTGGCTGCGATGGTGGGCCCGCTGGAGATTTCGAGCGTGAATTGGTCGGTGTCGGCCACTCTGCCGCCCGGCAGTTGCTTTTCGAGTTTGACAGTTGGCGGGAAGGCGCACGAGGCCAGGTCTGTGGTGTCCCAGGTCGCTCCGCTGAGCGTAACGGGAGTCGGTTTCACATTCGCCGCGGGTGCGGTGAGGTACCCGAGCCCGCCGGTTCCCCCGAGGTACAGGAAGCCTAGCGAGTCGTAGGCAACGCCGTTGATTCCCCGGAAGGGGCTTGCGCCGCTGGGGACGAGCGCAGACACGGGAACCGGGTTCTCGCCCCGGCCAGCCTCGAGGTCCTGCGCGTCCACTCGGAAGATGTTGAGCAGGGTGTCGTTCACGCTACCGCGCACGATGTAGAGGTTGCCCTCACCGTCGAATACCATGTCGCCGTTGGTCTCGGTCGCTCGCCATGCGCTCAGGTCGACCTCGCCCCTGCGCTCCATGGCCTTGCCGTCGGCGGTCATGGACCAGAGCCTGAAACCCGTGCTGCCGGTGAACTCGCCGGCCCAGTACGTCCCCGCTGGGTCAATCGCCCCGGCGACCAGGTTTTCCCCCTCAATAGTCGCTTCAGTGAGGGCCCACGCGGCCCGCACAACGTCGTAGCGGAAGATCCGGGCGCTCGGCCAGAGCCGATTGAACGCGTAGGCGTATTCCCCTCCCGCACCGACCGCAAGACCGTTGAAGTTCTTCACCCCTGACGATTGGGCCGGCATGCCGACGTTACTCACCACGCCGCGCCCGCTTTCGCGGTCCACAACGACGCGCTGCAACTGCCCCTGCTTCCCCATTGAGTAGAGGTTGTTCGGCGAGCAGGTCAGCTCAGGCTTCTGCACTACCAAGGAACCGAAGTTGAAGAACGGCTCGGCCCAGGGGTTGGGGGACGGAAGCCCTGGCCGGGAAGATGAGAGCGGCGGCACGAAGACCGTGGCGGGCGAGACCCAGGTGTACCCGCTGGGGGCCTGCGACGGCGTGATCCGGAACCGCTGCCGCAGCACACTGTTCGTCAACGGAGTCACGATGGCGTTGTCCACGAACCGATCGACCTTGAACACGCCGGGGCGCGGATCTTGATCCATCGACCTGGCATCGCAGGGTGCCACCTCGCAGTCGGTTACCGGCCGGCTCCGCCCCCAGGATGCACTCGAACTCGAGGATGTCGCCCGCGGCCCCTCCAGCATGACCGTCGCGCCGGGCATGGGCCTTCCTTCCTCGTCGACGACAGTCCAAGTCACGCCATACGGGCCCAGCGCCCGCGGGATGGGCTGGGCGGGCTGAGGGGCCTGCGGGATCGGACCCCCCACCTCGGCTTCGAGCTCGCTTCCGGTGGCACCCGCTTCGGGCTCTTCCTCCGCCTCGGAGGACGGCTCAGGTGTCGGGAACTCCGGGAGCACGGGGGCTGGATCCTCGACCACGCTCGCCTGCACCGCCGTTGACCCGACCTCGGCGACAGGCAGCACGAGGCCAACGAGCGCGGCAAGCGCTAGAGCAGCGGCGAGTCTCCCCCGTCTGCGAGGCTCGATCAATTGCCCTCCATAAATGTCTATTGGCCACCGCCCGCAGGCGCAACGGCATGAGGATCCGGCCGCAGCCCACCGGGCTGGCTGCGCTCAATACAGGCAGCCAGCGGTTGCCCAGCCCGGAGTGGTTTTCTCATCGGCAGCTTGGTAGCCAGCCGACCGCGTCAAAGCATCACTTGACTCGCAAGTGATGCACTGTCGATTAGCATATGCTTGAAAGGTGGGGCCGGGCACTCAGGCAGCGGGGACTTCACCCAAACCTTCTCCTTTGCGTCGCTGAAAGACCCTGCTTCGCTCACCTGCGCCAGGAAAGAGGCACCCATGCTTGGCACACACGATGTCGTCGACGGCTTCCCAGGCAGCGCTGCCATGCCCCCGCCCCCCGCAAGCCCCACTCCTCCAGGCAGTTTCCCGCTGCGCGGTCAATTGACTTCAAGCGGCCCAGCAGCAGCGGCAACGCCGCAACTCACGCTCGTTCTCGCGCCGACTGGTTTTGCAAAAACTGTGACCGTTGCCAGCTGGCTGGGAAGGCGGGAGCGCGATTCCCGGCCCGTGGAGTGGGTCAGGTGCGGAGCACTCCCGCCGCACACGCTGTGGCACGCGATAGCAGCGGCAATAGCGCCGCACACCAGCAACGGGGCCGCGAGCGAGGCAGCGTCACGAACCGACACCTCCGCAGCACGCACACTCCATCTGGCACACCACATGCAGTCCCGTCTCACGCTGGTGATCGACGATTACCAGCGCGCGACCGGGGCTGAAGCAGATCTCGACATCGCCGAGCTTGCCCGCGCATCGCCGATGCTCTCGCTCGTCGTGATCAGTCGCCGCGTCGTCTTGCTCGACGGCCCGCTGGTCACGGCGAGCCTGAACGTGAGGCTGATCGACATCCACGCCCTCAGCCTCACTCCGGCAGAGGCGACACGCCTCGCGGACGTAGTCGGCACCCCTCCGACAGCTCGCCTCAGCGTAGCCCTGGAGCGCGCAGCGGGCTGGCCCCTCGCGGTGCACGCTGCGCTCAACTTCAGAAACAGCGCGCACACCGTGGGAGCGACCCCCGAAGAGTCACTTCGCGGCTCGCGGGTGCCCTCGGAGACGGATCCACTCGAGAACCTCGACGCGTTCGCGCTGGGATCGCTCCAAATGCTCACCGAGCAGGAGCGCCGTGTGCTGCTCGCGGCAGCAGATCTCGACGGAGTGAGCGCGCGGCAAATCCAGGGCTTGCTCGGGGTGAGTGGCCCGGCACAAACGGACGTGTGCAATCGGCTCTACGAGTACGGCCTCCTCACGCGAATCCGATCGCCTGGGAGCACCGAGTATCACTGCCACCCGGCGGTTCTGGCCCCGCTGGCAGAGCACTCGCGGAGAACGGTTGACCCGGACGAACGCCGCCAAAGCTTCCTGGAGCGCGCAGCGGAAATCGCCGTGAGCTCCCCGGCTGCGGCGTTCTCACTGTTCTGCGCCGCTGAGGATTTCGGCGCGGCAGAACGAATCCTCGAGCAGAACTTCAGCTCAATCACCCTCGATGCGTCGCGAGCAGTTCGCGCGCTCCGGTCGATCCCGCCCACCGTGCTCGGCACGCACCCAGCATTCTCCGCGGCACTTCTCGTGCTCGAACACTCGCTCCCCGAAGCGGCCTCGTCACGCATGCGCTCTCTGCTGCGGTGTTGGCTTCGAGCGGTCGCGCGGCGGCTCCCGTCGCCGGGCAATGCCTCTGCGAGACCAGCAGACCTCCACGTGGTGTGCCAGGCGATGGTGCTCAACCGCATCTCGGGCAGGCTCGACCACGCCCAGCGCTTTATGCGCCAGCTCGAGGAGCTTCTCGATCTCGATCCCACATTCCCACAGGCGCAGGGCGCGGCAGTGGCGCAGCACGAGGATGGACCGCTGAGCGTCTCGGGGTCACTTCCCTCCATCTACCGCGAACTCGCGACGACCGCCCTCGCGCTAGGCCAGATCACGCGCGCGCAGGCCATGCTCGTGCGATTGCTTAGTATCTCGCAACAGCCCACAAAGTGGCGCGATGTTCCCCTCATGGGCTCACGCACCCTTCCCGCGGAAAGCCTGCGAAACGGGTGGCGCAGGGCAGCGCTGGCAGAACTCGCCCTCGCAGACGCAGTCGACGGAGATCTCAGGAGCAGCGGCAACCGATTGCGGCAGTTTGATGCGGCCGCACACGACGCAGCGGAGTTCTCGCCGGGCACCCTCTGGTCCGGGGCGGAGGTAGCTCGCGCATTCCAAGCGTCCGAGCACGGCGACGCCAGGGAGCTCGAACAGGCCACTGCCCGACTCTCTGCCTTTGGCGACAGGCTCGAACCCTGGCCGCTGCTGCTCATCGCCCAGAGCAGTCATATCTGGCGCGAGCGTGGCCCGGGAGCCGCCCTCACCCACCTCACCGCGGGCCTCGGGAGCGCGCCAGCCGAGGCAGCGCTTGCTCCGCCCTGGCACGACTCAATTACTACCTTCGAAGCAACGCTCAACAGCGCTCTCGGCAACCTCGTACGCGCCAAACAGCTGCTGCAGCGATTCCCTGCGAGCCAGACCGCGGTTCAGCTCGAGCATGCCCGGCTTGCCCTTTTCGCAAGCAGAGATGTCGAGGCCATGTTGCTCGCCGAAGGGGTCGGGGACCCCCAAGCAAGTCGCCGCAGACGCGTCGATAGTCGGCTGATCCACGCCCTTGCCGCCTGGGGGTGCGGCCAGCACCCCGAGGCCATCGCCGCATGCTGCGCGGCGGCGAAGCTCATCGAGCAGTACCAGCTGGAATCTGCGCTCCTGGGGGTGCCCTACCCCGAGCTCCACGCCCTCGCGGAAACCGCACGTGCCGCAGCGGGCTGCACGCTCATCAACGCGGTCGAGCGGATCCCGCTCCCTGCCCGAGCGGTCCGGTACGAACCGCTCACCGAGCGGGAGCTCCGTGCGCTCGCGGCGATTAGCAAGCACCAGCACGCGGGTCTTGCGGCCGAGAGCCTATTCGTGACGACCGGAACAGTGAAAAAACATCTCGCTTCGGTCTACCGCAAGCTGGGCGTCAGCGACCGCGACGCCGCCATTCTCCGGGCAAGCCGGATGGGGATCCTCACGCAACCGAGTGCCGCAATGCCGAAGCCTAGAAACGACTGAGGGGGCCGGCTGGGTCGTCCCCCTCAGCGTGCTTGCGCACGAGTCAACACTCAGCCGAGCTGGCGCTCCGCCATCTCGACGACGTTCTTGAGCAGGAGCGCGCGAGTCATCGGGCCGACACCGCCCGGGTTCGGCGAGATCCACCCGGCGACCTGCGCGACGGCAGGATCGACGTCGCCCACGACCCGGCTCTTGCCGGTCTCGGGATCGACCTTCCGTGAGACTCCGACGTCGAGCACGATCGCGCCCGGCTTCACGTCTTCAGCGCGCACGATGCCCTCGACACCCGCGGCGGCGACGATGACGTCTGCCTGGCGCAGTTCCGCGCCCAGATCCACCGTGCCCGTGTGCGTGAGCACGACGGTCGCGTTGTACTCACGGCGCGTAAGCAGCGGCCCGATCGGGCGGCCAACGGTCACCCCGCGACCAATTACGACGACCCGCTTGCCCGCCCACGAGAGGCCGTTGCGCTCGACAAGCTCGATCACGCCGCGCGGCGTGCATGGCAGCGGCGAGCTGATCTCGGTGTTCGCGTTGAGCACGAGCCGCCCGAGGTTCGTCGGGTGGAGCCCGTCTGCATCCTTGTCAGGATCGATGCGCTCGAGGATGCGGTCGGTATCGATGTGCTTCGGCAGCGGCAGCTGCACGATGTAGCCGGTGCAGCTGTCGTCGGCGTTGAGCTCGTCGAGCACGGCCTCGAGCTCATCCTGGGTGACGGTCTCGGGCAGTTCGCGCTTGATCGACGCGATGCCAACCTCTGCGCAGTCGCGGTGCTTGCCCGCGACGTACCACTGCGATCCGGGATCCTCGCCCACGAGGACGGTCGCGAGCCCGGGCACGACGCCGCGGCCAGCCAGCTGGGCGACACGCTCGGTGAGTTCTTGTTTGATGGCGGCCGCCGCGGCGGTTCCGTCAAGCTTCTGTGCGGTCATGTGTACTCCTTGAAGTGCTTTGGGGGGCCACAAAGTCAGCCGGGGCGCGGAGGAGAGTTCCTCACGCGCCCCGAACAGACTCAGTACCTACTGGTTACCAGGTCTCCAGGCCCGGGTAGAGCGGGAACGCCTCGGTGAGCTTGGCGACGCGGGCACGCAGCTCGTCGACGTTGCCGGTCTCGGTGAGGGTCAGCGCAATGATGTCGGCTACCTCTGCGAACTCGGTGTCGCCGAAGCCGCGGGTCGCGAGCGCCGGGGTACCAATGCGCAGGCCGCTGGTGACCATCGGCGGGCGCGGGTCCCAGGGCACAGCGTTGCGGTTCACCGTGATGTCAACGGCGTGCAGCGCGTCCTCGGCCTGCTGGCCGTCGAGCTTCGAGTTGCGGAGGTCGGCGAGCACGAGGTGCACGTCGGTGCCGCCCGTGAGGACGTCGACGCCCGCGGCCTTCGCCGCATCGCTCGTGAGCGCCTCGGCGACAAGCTTCGCGCCCGAGAGGGTGCGCTGCTGGCGCTCCTTGAACTCGTCAGAGGCCGCGAGCTTGAACGCGGTCGCCTTCGCGGCGATCACGTGCATGAGCGGGCCGCCCTGCTGGCCGGGGAACACGGCCGAGTTGAGCTTCTTGTGCAGCTCGAGGTCGTTCGTGAGGATGAAGCCCGAGCGGGGGCCGCCAATGGTCTTGTGCACGGTCGACGAGGTGACGTGCGCGTGGGGCACCGGGTTGGGGTGCAGGCCCGCAGCCACGAGACCGGCGAAGTGCGCCATGTCGACCCAGAGGATCGCGCCAACCTCGTCGGCGATCGCGCGGAATGCAGCGAAATCGAGCGTGCGCGGGTACGCCGACCAGCCGGCGATGATCACCTTCGGCTTGTGCTCGAGCGCCTTCTGACGCACGACGTCCATGTCGATGAGGAAGGTCTCGGGGTCGAGGCCGTACGACACGATGTCGTAGAGCTTGCCCGAGAAGTTGAGCTTCATGCCGTGCGTGAGGTGGCCGCCGTGCGCAAGCTCGAGGCCGAGGATCTTGTCGCCAGGCTCAGCGATCGCGGCGAGCACCGCGGCGTTCGCCTGCGCGCCCGAGTGGGGCTGGACGTTCGCGTACGCGGCACCAAACAGGCTCTTCGCGCGGTCGCGTGCGAGATCCTCAGCGATGTCGACGTACTCGCAGCCACCGTAGTAGCGACGGCCCGGGTAGCCCTCTGCGTACTTGTTGGTGAGCACGGAGCCCTGCGACTCGAGTACGGCACGCGGTACGAAGTTCTCGCTCGCGATCATCTCGAGCGTGGCGCGCTGGCGGCCGAGCTCGCCCTTAAGAACCTCAGCGATCTCGGGGTCGACGACCTCGAGTGGCTCGTTGAAGAATGCTGACTGGTTGGACACGTGAGTCTCCCTTGTGTGATGTTTCCAGGATGTGTGGCCCAGGCGAGCGGCCGTTCAAAGATGTCGCTCCCCGATGGTTTCCATCTGCACGCCAGTCACGACGCTGCAATCCTAGCAGCGACACCCACCCGCTTGTGTGGCCTAGAATTGGCCGGATGAACACGTTCGTCGCCGATACGCCCGGCTCCCAGTGGGTACTCACTCTCTCCTGCATCGATGGACCGGGCATTGTCCATGCGATCAGCGGCGCGATCGTCGCCGCCGGCGGCAACATTGCCGAGAGCCAGCAGTTCGCGTCAGCCGACACTGGTCGCTTCTTCATGCGCCTCCAGGTCGAGGCAGTCGCGCAGGCCGACACTTTTGGCGAACGATTCCGCAGCTCCCTCGCACCTGTCACCGAGCGCTACAACATGAGCTGGCGGCTTGACCAGGTCGGCCGCCCCGTGCGCACGCTCTTGCTCGGCTCGACCGCGACGCACTGCGTGAACGACCTGCTGTACCGCAAGCGTGCGGGCCAGCTCCCCATCGAGGTGCCACTCGTGCTCTCGAACCACGAAACAATGCGCGACATTGCTGAGTTCTACGGGGTCGCTTTTGAGCACCGCCCCGTTACCGACGCCGCGGAGAAGGCGGCCTTCGAGGCCCGCGTGCTCGAGGCAGTTGAAGAGCACGACATCGAGCTCGTCGTGCTGGCGCGCTACATGCAGATCCTCTCCCCCGAGCTCTGCGAGGCGCTCGCTGGGCGCGCGATCAACATTCACCACTCGTTCCTCCCCGGGTTCAAGGGCGCAAACCCCTACAAGCAGGCACACCAGCGCGGCGTGAAGCTCATCGGGGCGACGGCTCACTTCGTCACGACCGATCTTGACGAGGGCCCGATCATCGAGCAGGACACGACGCGGGTGGATCACTCCTACTCGCCCCGCGAGCTCGTGCAGCTCGGGCAGGACATTGAGTCGCGGGTGCTGCGGCACGCCGTCGGCTGGTTCGCCGAGAACCGGGTGCTGCAAGACGGGGATCGCACGATCATCTTCCGGTAGCGGCAGAGGGGAGCTTTCCCCACAACGCCCCTGGCAATCGCGATCCGCGGGGTTTTCCACAGAACCCACAGCGCCGTAAGCTACACCTGTCATGTACCGTTGGGTTACCCATATTCGGAGCGACTCCCGGAGGTACCCCATGGAATGGCTGTCAGTGATGTTGCTTACATTGCTCCTCCCCGGCACTCTCGACCTCGTCGTATGGGGCGCAGGGGACACGAAGACCCACATAGTCAGCATCGGCGTCTCCGAACGCCGCTGGAGGGTCGCTGCGGCCGCTCGCAAGAATGCCTCACTCGAAGGAGAAATCGCCCGCCGTGCGGAGGCTGTTGAGCGGGATGCGAAACATCGGGAAGCTGAGCCGAGCCGCACATAAGCCGTCGGGGATCAACCGCTATCCACAGCGAAGAAGCTCAGGCACTCTCCTCCAATCTCTCCACATTTGCAGCCCTCGCCCCCAACTCTCCGACGCCGAGACGTACCGTTGGCCCAACGCGAAATCTCCCCACTGCACAGGAGGCCACCTTGGACTTACTCTCCCAAATTCCGCTAGCCACAGTCGGCATCTCGCTCGCCGGCCTCATCATCACTTTGCACGCCGTAATGTCGAAGAGCCTCACTACCGAATTCAAAAGAATCGACGCACACCTCAGTGCGCACACCAAGAAATTCGAAGCAATTGACACACGCTTCGATACCGTCGACCAGCGATTCAACGCCGTCGACAGGCGATTCGACACCGTGGACAGGCGATTCGACACCGTGGACAGGCGTTTCGACGCGGTCGACAAGCGATTCAACGCTGTCGACAGGCGATTCGACACCATCGACCGACGATTCAACACGGTCGACAGACGATTCAACGCGATCGACAAACGATTCGACTCGGTTGGCAAACGATTCGAGAGCGTCGAAACAAGACTCGGAGCACGAATGGACCACAACGAAGCCAAACTCACCACGCAAATCGACCGGGTCGACAGCAAGCTCAACTCACGTTTCGATCGACTCGACACCACGCTCAACTCCCGCATCGACCAACTCGACACCACGCTCAACTCCCGCATCGATCATCTCGACACCACGCTCAACTCCCGCATCGACCAACTCGACACCACATTCAGCTCCCGCATCGATCAACTCGACACCAAACTCAGCTCTCGCATCGATCGGCTCGACGATCGGCTCTTCCGACTCATGTCGGTCTTTGTCCCCTGGGCCACGCCGCACGAAGAACCCACAGAGCGCGATACGCGCAGGCAAGACGGGCACCCGTCGCCAGGCAAACGGCCAGAGCGCACCCGGCGCGAACTCACCGATACTCAGGATCCGGGTATCGTCCCCAACGGGTCTCCGGCCTAACCCACCGGCCGCACCCCACTGGGTGAGTTGGTCAGTTTCACGTGCCGCGCGCGCAAGCCGTCGAGCATTGCGCCGAGGCCAATATCGAAGGCAATATCAGTCGGGCGCTGCTGATCTGTCCGGGCCCGTGCAGCCGCATACGCCGCGCTGAACGTCGGGGCTTCGGGGTCGTCGCCGGGGTCGAGCATGTTATCCGGAGCGGTGTGATCGAGCGCAGCGCCCAAAATCAAGCTCTCAATCGCGATGACCGTCACCAACACCTCATCCTCGGGCCAACCAGCGGCCACCAGCCCGCGGCACACCACTTCATACATCTGGCTCGTGCGCGTTCCCGTCGCGATCGGCAGCACGCCAAGGAGCGCGATCGTCGGCGGATGCGCAGCGAAGGCGTTCCGGTACGAGCGCGCCCAGCGCTCGAGCGCCGCGTCCCAGGAGAGTTCGGCGAAGCCCGACACATCGATACGGTCGCTGACAAGCTCTCGGATACCAGAAATCAGGTCGTCCTGCCCCTGAATGTGGTTGTACAGCGCAGACGGCCGCACCCCCAGCTCGCGCGCTATGTCACGTAGGCTCGCGCCAGACTCACCGCGCTCGTCGAGCAGCCTGAGCGCCGTCTCAAGGATGAGCCCGCGCGTGAGCACGGCCGTAGTGGGCCGCCCCGATCGTCGGGCCGTTGTCTCCTCGTTCACCGCCATGGTGCGCCACTTTCTCTCCGAGCGGTCGACGCGGCCTCGTTCCCGCCGCATCGGTTTCTCTCTCAGCAGAGGCTACCGGAGGACGCCGTCCGTGCCACACCACCCCTGCGACTCGCGTTCTCAGCCCGAGTGGGCCTACAATAACGAACACTGTTCATTAAATGGGGGAACCCTGCACCGGCATCGAGGCCGGAGAAGGAGCGAGCATGACACTCACGGTGTTCACTGGTGGAAGCATCATCCTCGAGGCCGAGCGCGAGGGCCGCACGCACACGAGCGACGCAATCGCGTTTCGCGGCGATCGCGTCGTTGCCCTGGGCCCCGACGCAGTAGCGCTCGCCGAACAGGCCGGGGCCACCGTCGTGGATCTCGCGGGCGGAACGCTCGTGCCCGGCATCGGCGAGGGCCACGCCCACCCCGTGCTCGGCGGGCTCGAGGCCGCGGGCCCCAGCGTCCGCGACGCCGCAGATCTCCAGGGCATCATCGACGCGGTGGCCGAGTGGAAGCGCAAACACCCCGAAGCCGAGTGGATCGTCGGCGCAAGCTACGACGCAACCTTCGCGCCGGGCGGCGTCTTCGACGCCGAGTGGCTCGACGCGGTCACCGGCGACACCCCGACCATCCTGCGTGCGTGGGATTACCACACAGCCTGGGTGAATTCGGCAGCGCTCGCAGCGGGCGGCATCACCGCAGAAACCCCCGATCCACCACTCGGTCGCTACGTGCGGCGCGCAGACGGCACCCCCATCGGCACGCTGCAGGAAGCCGCCGCAAACAACTTCATCGCCGACGTCGTCCCGGCGTTCGCCCTCGCCGACCGGGTCGCCGCAATCGAGTCGTCGACGCGCGACTACGCCGCGCAGGGAACCACCTGGGTGCAGGATGCCTGGGTCGAGCTCAGCGACGTCGACACCTACCTCGCGGCCGCACGCGAGAACCGGTTGCACACCCGCGTCAATCTTGCGTTCCGGGCCGACCCGGCGACCTGGCGCGAGCAGGCCGGCAGCTTCATCGAGCTGCGCGACGAGATCCGCGCGCTTGGGCACGCCAGGCTGAGCGCCGAGACAATCAAGTTCTTCGTCGACGGCGTGATCGAGAGCCGCACCGCCGCCCTCGGCGCCCCGTATGCGGATCGCCCAGAGGAGCGCGGGCTGCCCAACTGGGCAGAGCACGAGATCGCCGAGGCCGCCAAGGCATTCGACGCGGCCGGATTCCAGCTTCACATCCACGCGATCGGCGACGACGCCAACCGGATCGCCCTCGATGCGATCCAGGCGGTGAACGCGGAGAACCCGCCCCGCGAGCGCGCGCACGTCATCGCCCACGTCGCGATGCTCGCACCGGCCGACATTGCCCGGTTCGCCGAACTCGGCGTCATCGCGAACTTCGAGCCGTACTGGGCGCAGTGCGACGCGGTCATGCGTGACCTCACGATCCCGCACATCGGGCACGACCGTGAGGGCTGGCAGTACCTCATCGGCTCGGTGCTCCGCTCCGGCGCGACCGTGTCGTTCGGCAGCGACTGGCCCGTCACGACGAAAGACTGGCGGCCCGCGTTCGCGACGGCCGTCACCCGGCACAGCCACCTCGAGCCCGAGGCGGATTCCTGGCTCCCCGACGAGCGCGTGAGCGCCGGCGCGGCACTCTCCGCCTACACGCTCGCCACCGCCCAGCAGGCGCTCGCGCCCGAACGCGGCACACTCAACGTCGGCATGATCGCGGACGCCGTCTGGCTCGCCGCCGATCCGCTCACCGTCGACCCGACCGCCGTCCCCGAGATCGAAGTCCGCGGGACCTGGCTCGCCGGCGAACGCACCCACTAACGCTTTACCCCACCCGACCCACTGATTCAAAGGAGAATCGTGTCGAATTCACCCACCCCCACCTCGAACGAGGCACAGCCGCACATGCGGCGAGCGCTCGGACTCACTGGCCTTACGTTCTTCGGCGTGACCTACATGACGGTCATCACGGTGTTCACCACCTACGGCATCGTGAACCAGGTCACCGGGGGCAAGCTCCCCGCCGCCTACATTGTGGCGGTCGTCACGATGCTGTTCACCGCGGCAAGCTACGCGGCCATGGTGCGAAAATATCCGGTCGCCGGTTCCGCGTACACCTACGCCCAGCAGTCGTTCGGTGGTGGGCCCGGCTTCCTCACCGGCTGGGTGATGCTGCTCGACTACCTGTTCATTCCGATGATCAACTTCATGCTCATCGGCATCTATCTGAACACACAGTTCCCCGCAGTCCCAGTGTGGGTGTTCACGCTCGCGGCGCTGCTGCTCGTGCTGCTCTTTAACGTGCTCGGCATCACGCTCGTGAACAAGCTGAACATCGCGATCATCGCGCTCTCCGTGCTGCTCGTCATCGTGTTTGTGGTGCTCGCGTTCAAGCAGTATCTCGGCGGCGATCAATCGGTCGGAGTGCTCGATCCATTCACCTTCGGCGAGGGCGGCATCGGGGCCATCGCCTCGGGCGCAGCGATCCTTGCAATGTCTTTCCTCGGCTTCGATGCTGTCTCCACGCTGTCCGAGGAGGCCAAGAACCCGCGCCGCGACATCCCGCGCGCGATCATGCTCTCGACCCTGGTGGGCGGTTTCTTCTTCATCCTTGTCGCGTGGGCGGGCGCGCTCGCGTTCACCCCCGATTGGGCGTCACTCAGCGACGCGCAGATCGAGGCCGCAGGCACTACGGTGATGGACTCCTTCGGCGCCGACTGGTTTACCGCGCTCTTCGTTGCCGTGTACGTCGCCGGCGCTTTCGGCTCGGGAATGACGGGCCAGGTGTCGGTCTCGCGCATTCTTTACGCGATGGGGCGTGACGGGATGCTCCCGAAGCCCCTGTCAAAGCTGCACCACCGCTTCGGCACCCCCGCCGTCGCGGCCGTCGTCGTGTCGGTGTTCGCGCTCTCGGCGCTCTTCGTTCCGTTCGACACCGTGGCGTTCATGATCAGCTTCGGCGCGCTCGCCGCGTTCGCGATGGTGAATCTCTCGGTGATCCGCAGCTACCTCTTCCCCAAGGGCGGCCGCGCGCGGCCTGCGACGTTCGGAGAGGTCCTCCGGTACGGCGTCGCGCCGGCGATTGGCTTCGCGCTGACGATCTGGCTGTGGACGTCGCTGCAGCCCGTCACCTGGATCGTGGGGCTTGCCTGGCTCATTATCGGTGTCGGGGTGATCGCGATCGTCACCAAGGGATTCCGAAAGCCGGTCCCGAAGATGGACTTCTCGGAGGGCGATCCAACGACGCAACAGATCGACGCGCTCGGCGACGAGTTCCCCCTCGAAGGCAACCGCGGCTAGCCCGCCCGTACTCGTGCCGCTCGCCGGCGACGTGACAGTTACCGCAGGTGCTGCACGTCGCCGGCGTTCACCGTCAGGGTCCCACCGGTCGGCAGATCCACCACGAGCGCGCCGTCGTCAGCGAGCTTGCGCGCGCGCCCGTCCACAATCTTGTCGCCCGGAAGGTGCACGCGCACTTCGGTGCCGACCGTGAGGGAGTGCCTCGCGGCTCGGCTGCGGATCGCTCCGGGCTCGCGCGCCGCCAGCTCTGTGAGCCGCAGCAGCTCTGCCGCCACCCCCGCCACCACGCGGTCGGCGAGCTCCGCTCCGAGCGGGTCGCCAAACGTCTCGGCGTGGCCAACGTCGGCACCGGCGGCGAGCAGCGACGTCGCACGCTCGGTCGGCAGCTCCCACTCAGGGACCAGAAGATTCATGCCCATGCCCACGATAGCGCTGCCGTCGGGGAGGAGTTCACAGAGGATCCCGCAGAGCTTCTTGCCAGGCCGTCCCTCGAGCGCGTCCTCCTCGTCGCGCACGTGTACGTCGTTCGGCCACTTCATGCCGACCCGTAGTGTTTCCGTCTCGTCACGCGCAGCCGCCGCCGCGAACAGCGGTTGAAAGGCGGCGTGCACGGCGGATCCAGCGATGAACGGCAGCCAGCCCGGCCCGAGCTCCCCCCAAGCAGGTGTGGCAGCGAGCCCGTCGCCGTATCCGCGCACGAGCACGGATACGGCGAGCGCACGCCCGGGCAGCACCTCCCACCCGCGAGCGAGCCGACCGCGACCCGCGGTCTGGTTATCGGTGAGCAGCACGGTGCCGTGCGGGAGGGGATCACCCGCGACTGCCGCGGCGGCAGCAAGCTCGCGCAATTCGGCGTTCGTTGAGGGAGACTCATCCCGCCATTCGACACGGGGCTGCTGGGCGCGGGTAAGCCTGAAATCCATGCCTCCGAGCTTACGCCCGCGGCAACATTGTGGGTTTCGGCCAAGGATCCGCAATTCAGTTGGAGGAGTTCTTTAAGAATGGCTCGGGTGCGCGCGCTAGGCTAATCTCGTGACCTCAGAGAACGACACCGCCCCCGAGTATCTCGCGACGACGGCCGGCCGCATCGCAGACCACCGCCTGAAGTACCAAGAGGCAGTCGGCGACCGCGACGCGGCAGCGGCAGCCAAGCAGCATCCGCGCGGCAAAATGACAGCCCGCGAGCGCATCTCCTCGCTGCTCGACCCCGGATCCTTCGTCGAGTTCGACAAGTACGTGAAGCATCGCGCCACCGCGTTTGGCATGGAGAAGAACAAGCCCTTCGGTGACGCAGTCGTCACCGGCGTCGGCACGATCCACGGCCGCCAGGTCGTCGTCTACTCGCAGGACTTCACCACGTTTGGTGGCTCGCTCGGCGAGGCCGCCGGCGAGAAGATTGTCAAGGCGATGGACTTCGCGCTGAAGACCGGCGCGCCCATCATCGGCATGCTCGACTCGGGCGGCGCGCGCATCCAGGAGGGCGTCTTCTCGCTCTCGCAGTACGCGAAGATCTTCAAGCGCAACACCATGTCTTCCGGCGTGATCCCGCAGATCTCGATCGTGATGGGCCCGTCGGCCGGCGGCGCGGTCTACTCGCCCGCACTCACCGACTTCGTCATCATGGTCGACAAGACGAGCAACATGTTCGTCACCGGCCCAGACGTCATCAAGACCGTCACGGGCGAAGAAGTCGGGTTCGAGGAGCTCGGCGGTGCGCTCACCCACAACAAGACGAGCGGCGTCTCGCACTACCTCGCGAGCGACGAGCTCGACGCACTCGACTACGCGCGCACCCTCATCAGCTTCCTCCCCGACAACAACCTCGCCGAGGCGCCGATCTACGACAGCGACACCGCGTACGAGATCACCGAGGCCGATCGTCGCCTGAACACGATCATCCCCGACAGCCAGAACCAGCCCTACGATATGAAGGCCATCATCGAGGCCGTCATCGACGGCGGCGACTTCCTCGAAGTGCAGCCGCTGTTCGCCCCGAACATCCTCATCGGTTTCGGCCGCGTCGAGGGCCGCACCGTCGGCATCGTCGCGAACCAGCCGAACCAGATGGCCGGCACCCTGAACATCGACGCGAGCGAGAAGGCGGCCCGCTTCGTGCGCTTCTGTGATGCGTTCTCGATCCCGATCCTCACCCTCGTCGACGTGCCCGGCTACCTGCCCGGTACCGAGCAGGAGTACCAGGGCGTCATCCGCCGCGGCGCGAAGCTGCTGTTCGCGTACGCCGAGGCGACCGTGCCGCTCGTCACCATCATCACCCGCAAGGCCTACGGTGGCGCGTACATCGTGATGGGCTCGAAGGAGATGGGCGCGGACTTCAACATCGCGTGGCCCACCGCCGAGATCGCCGTCATGGGCGGTGCCGGTGCCGTCAACATCCTGTACCGCAAGGAGATCGCCGCGGCTGAGGCTGCAGGCGAGGACGTCGAAGCGCTGCGTGCGAAGCTCACGGCGAAGTACACGGCCGACGTGACCAGCCCGTTCCTGGCGGCCGAGCGCGGCGAGATCGACAACGTGCTCGAGCCCGCTGGCACCCGCCTCGCGGTGATCAAGGCGCTGCGCGGTCTTCGCGGCAAGCGCGCCGAGCTCCCCGCGAAGAAGCACGGCAACATCCCGCTATGAGCGAGAACACTCCCGTCCAGGCGACCGAGCTCGCCCGCGAACTCGGCTTCTCCGACGAGACGCTCGGCGAACTCCCACCCGACGCCGCCGCCCGTGACGCCGCAAAGCGTGAGGACGCTGGCGACGTTGACGACGCGATCCACGGCGAAGACATCACGTTCGTCACCCGCGGCGTGAGCGACGAGGAGCGTGCTGCAGTAATCGCTGTGCTCACCGCCGCACGCGCCGAGGAGTCACGCCAGGTGAAGCGTGTCGCGCGGCGCGACCGCGAACCGTGGGCGAGGTCGCAGCGCGTGCCAGACGGTTTTGCAGATCTCCTCGCGGACGGCTAGCCGCAAGCGACTTACCGCCTAGGCTGAGGGCATGCCACGTACTGCAGCGGAAGCCCGACAGCAACTCAAAGACGCGGTGGATCGGGGATTCGACATCGAGTTCACCCCACCGTTCCCCGCGACAGACGGGGAGCTGCGGCGATCAGCTGTGCTGATCCTCTTCGGCGCGCTCGATCAGGTGCACGCCGACCCGGCGGCGGGAGGAGCCGTGCCCGCTGAGCTCGATATTCTGCTCACCCGGCGGGCGAACCGGATGCGGCACCACGCCGGTCAGATCGCGTTTCCTGGCGGCGGCGTCGAAGCTGAGGACGCCGACATCACCGTGACGGCGCTGCGCGAGGCTGAGGAAGAGACCGGGCTCGACGCGTCCGGGGTCGAGGTGCTCGGTACGCTTCCGGAGATCCACGTGCCGGTGAGCCGCAACCTCGTCACCCCCGTGATCGGCTGGTGGCAGCGCCCGAGCGAGATAGCCGCGGATCATACGGAGTCTGTCGAGGTGTTTCGGGTACCTGTCGCGGAGATGCTGGATCCTGCCGCGCGCGGCCACTCGGTGCTGCGGCGCGAGGGGTTCACGCACCGCGGGGCGGCGTTCAAGTTGCAGGAGCGCTTCGGCGGGCACACTGTATGGGGTTTCACCGGCATGCTGCTGTCAAGCATCTATGACGGCGTCGGCTGGTCGCTGCCGTGGCAGCCCGGTGCCGACTATGAGGTCGCGGGTTAGTCGCCCTCTCGCCCTCTCCGCGAGTCCGCACGTCCTATTCGCGAGCTGTACAGCCCCGTGTAATCCATTCCACCCCGTTTTCCGGCCTCGCAAGAGTCCGACTGGATGAATGGGGTCGGTGAGGAAGCCGGACAGCCCAACGAGCCCCGCTCTGGCCCACCCAGCCCTGGCCCACCCAGCCTCAGCCCACCCAACCCTGCCCCCACCCAGCCCTGGCCCACCCAGCCTCAGCCCACCGCGTAGCGCTCACTCGCCATGACCTCAGCGAGGTCAGGAGTAATAGACCGTAAATGAGCCATGACTTCGCTGAGGTAATGGCCACTGAGCGCAGGAAGGCTGGATGCGAGTAGAGGTGGAGCAGGCGCTGCGGTCGGACTGCAGGTAGGCGGGTTGCCCTAGCCCGCGCGGGTGAGCAGGTCGAAGGCCGCGACCGCCTGCTGGTCAGTGAACGAGGAGACATAGTCGAGGATCGCGCGGGCCCGGCCCCGGCGGTGGATCCCCGTGCCCGTGATGTCGCCCTGCAGCAGCTCTGGGCGTTCCTGCGAGAGCTCAAAGATCCGCTCGGTCGACTCGTCCACCCACTCGAGCAGCCGGCGAGGCGCCCGCCCCGCATCGGAGGGATCCGACAGCCACGCATCGAAGCCGAGCACCAGCTCCTCGACGACCCTCGCCTGCCCGCGCTGCGAGTGTGCGAGGTCGGGCGTCTCGAGCACGAAGCTCGAGTGCACAAACTTCAGCACAGCGACCTCGTGCCAGGCACGCTGGTTCAGCCGGACGTGGCCGCCACGCATATGCGGTTTCGCATCGACGACGATTGCGGAGCGGAGCCGCTCGATCCACCGCCGCGTAAAGCCCGAGACAGCGCGCTCGCTCGCGATGCCGCCGTCGTAGGGTGTCGAAAGCAGCCCGTCGGCGAGCTCGTCGCTCACGCGCTGCACTGCCGCGCGGAAGGCTTCGCGGTCGGCGATCCAGCCGTCCTTTCGGCTCATGCTGCGCCAGCGCAGCTCGAGCGAGCGGCCCGGCCTGCGCCATTCGGCCCGGATGGCCTCGAGGGGCTCAGCCGCGAGCAGCGCATCCTCGACAAGCCACGTCTGCAGTTCGGCAGAGACTGCCGCATGCTGCAGCACCCCCGCGCGCGTGAAGTCATCGAGGTCGTGCACCGCGTACGCGATGTCGTCGGCGATGTCCATGACGGCGCACTCGACGGTCTGCACCCCCTCACCGATCGCGGGGAACGCGGCAAGGGACGACTCGAGTTCGCCGGCCTCGAGCACGTATGCCGAGAACTTTTCGGCCCCCTTGATGGGGTCGTTGCCGACGCCGCGCGGCCGCTCGGTGACGGGGAGCTCGTCTTCGGTGACGCCGATCCACCGGCCGCGCGTCCACGGGTATTTCAGCACCGAGGATCGCACTGCCGCCGTGAGATTCAGGCCGGGGAAGTCGCGGCCGAGGGTGTCAAGCGAGGTGAGGATGCGGAAGGTTTGCGCGTTCCCCTCAAAGCCCTCCGCGAGCCCGAGCCGCTCGCGGGCGACTCGGTCGAGCACGCGCTCGCCGAGGTGCCCGAACGGCGGGTGGCCGAGATCGTGGGCGTGGGCTGCCGCCTGCGCGACGATCGTGTCGCAGCCGCCGAGTCGGGCGATCGTCGCTCCGGTTTCGTCGTCGTGCGACGCTTCTCCCCGCGCGAAGGCCTCGTGCTGGGCGGCGGCACCCGCGAGGTTTGCGGCGACGACGCGGGCGACCGCGCTCACCTTCAACGAGTGCGTGAGCCGGTTGTGCATGACCGGGCCGACGCCCGACTGCGGCACGACCTGGGTGACGTCGGAGAGGCGGGCGAAGTACGAGGAGAAGCGGATCCGCTCGAGGTCGATGCGGAACTCCTCGAGGGCTGAGCTGTCTCCGAGATCTCCTGATCCGCCCGGCACCTCGGGCGGCTCGGCGGCGAGCGCCGCGTGCTGCGAGGACTCCTGCTCCGCGTATCGTCTGGTCTCGCGGTTCACGGGGATCGCCTGCTCAGTCATGCCCCTCATTCAACCACTCAGGCGACCCCCGTTTAGCATTAAGCTATGACTTTTGCCCCCATCCGCACGGAACGACTCGAGCTGCGCCTCCTCACAGACGCCGACAGGGAGTGGCTGGTGAGCGTGTATTCGCAGCCGGAGGTCGGCAGGTTCATCCCCGCGGGTCCGTGGACGGCTGACATCTCGGAGGCCGAGATTTCGAAGCGGATGAACCGTCGCGGCTTTGACACGGAACAGGGTGCCGTCTCGCTCATGGTGCTGCACGAGGGTGAGCGCGTCGCCGAGGTGATGTGCTGGTTCACCGACCGCGACCACCGGGTCGCGGAGATTGGCTGGGCGGGGGACCCAGCGCACGCGGGTCAGGGCTTCGTGACCGAGGCCGCCACCGCGCTCCTCGACTACGTATTTTCCGAGGTGCGGATGCACCGGGTGGCTGCGATCATCGACCCGCGCAACGTGCCGTCGATGCGGGTCGCGGAGCGGATCGGTATGCGACTGGAGGGGCATCTGCGTGAGGCCGAGTGGATGCGTGGCGAGTGGTGCGACACGCTTATCTACGGCAAACTCGCAAGCGACCAGAATGTCTGAGGTCGCGCCTACACTGATGCCATGAGCAGCAGCGGTGGCGTAGGTAATCAAACTCGCGGTGAGCGCGTGCCGGCGATTGAACGCGCGACGGGCCGTCCGTGGGACGAGTGGGTCGCGGTGTTCACCGCGCACGGTGCCCGATCGCTGAGTCATGCCGAGATCGCCAAGCTCGCACTCTCGACGATGCCGCACGGCGTTGAGAACGAGGAGTGGTGGGCGCAGGGCGTCGCGATCGCCTACGAGCAGCACGTCGGGCTGCGCGTGCCCGGCCAGTCCTCGACCGGGTCGTTCAGGGTGAGCGCGAGTCGCACGATCGCTCTCGACCGCGACGCCGCCCTTGAAGCGTGGGTCGTGGCGCACGGGGCGACGGCAACGCACCTCGGGCACACCGTCACCGATCGCCGGAGCTCGCGCACCGAGAAGCGGTCGTTTTGGCGCTTCAATCTCGCGGAGGCGGGCAAGGTCGAGGTCGCTGCGACCATCGCGAAAGACCCGGCGAAGGCGATCATCACGATCAGTCAAGACGGGCTTTCCGACGGGGAACTCATCGAGGCGTGGCGTGCGCACTGGAAGGGGCAGCTCGCGGGCCTGTCAGGCTGATCCCCTGATTTTCAGCCGGTCACCAGCGGGGCTCGCAATCATAGAGATACGAACGACTCGTGACAGCGCGAGCCGTGTCACCCCAGGGGGAACACCGTGAACCAAACCGTCGGACTCGTATGGAACCCATCGAAGATCGAGGAGGCCGAGCTGCGGCAGGCGGTTGATGCCGCGCTCACCGAAGCCGCCAGTGACGCCCAAGTCCGCTGGTTCGAGACGACGAAGGAAGACCCGGGGCAGGGGGCAGCCGCCGCCGCTCTCGCGGACGGCTGCGACATCGTCGTTGCCGCGGGTGGCGACGGCACCGTGCGGGCCGTCGCTGAGGCGCTCGGTGGTTCTGGATCGCCCGCAGCAGATCTCGGCATCGTGCCGCTCGGCACCGGCAACCTGCTCGCCCGCAACCTCGATGTGCCGCTCGGCGATATCAAGGCAGCTTTTACGCGCGTGCTCACTGAACAGCCACGACCGCTCGACCTCGGGTCTGCGCGGCTCAGCTTCGCCGACGGTTCCCAGGCCGACCACGCCTTCGTCGTGATGGTCGGTTTCGGCATCGACGCCCACATGATCGTTGAGACCGACGACGACCTCAAGGCGAAGGCTGGCTGGCTCGCGTACGTCGAGTCGCTGGGACGCGCGGCCGCAGAGACCGAGGTCGTCGAGTTCTCGCTCACCCTCGATGACGGCGAGGCCGTCCCCGAGCAGGCGCACACGCTACTCATCGCGAACTGCGGCACGATTCAGGGCGGCATGACGCTGCTCCCCGACGCGCAGCCAGACGACGGCGAGCTCGACCTGCTCGTGCTCCGCGCCGACGGTGCCGCAGCCTGGCTCGACACGATGCGCAACCTGGTGTGGGACAACGGTCTGAAGCGGATCCTCACCGGCGCTGACCGTGCCGAGAGCTCGGAAAGCACCGAGCACCTCCGAGCGCGATCAGTGCGCGCGGAGCTGCCTCAGCCCCACGCGTTTGAGGTCGACGGCGACGACTTCGCCGATGTCACGGCGTTCGAGGTGCGAATCCTGCCGGCGGCTCTCCGGGTCAGGTAACCACGCGAGCGCGCGCCTGGATCGGCTACAACACCGCCGAACCGAGCGCCGCGAGCTGCACCCGCGAGGCCGCGCCACTCTTCGCGTAGAGCGCACCCACGTGGGTCTTCGCGGTCGTGAGCCCGATGTGGAGGGTGTCAGCAATCTGCTGGTTCGTGAGTCCGTCAACGAGCAGCGCGAGCACCTCTCGTTCACGCGGCGTGAGGTTGGTGAGACCGGCTGCGCCGGCACAGCCCGCGCCCGGATCCCCCGGGATACCTGTGGCCCCCGAGACACCCCCTGGCACCGCACGCTGGGCAGCCGCAAAGCCCGCGATCACCGAACCGGCGATTGCGGGATCGAGCACGTGCCGGTCAGCCGCGACGTGCCGCACCGCGTCGATGAGGTCACTGCCGCTCGTTGACTTCAACAGGTACCCGTGGGCGCCCGCGGCGAGCGCGCTCGCGATGAGTTCACCCGAGTCGTAGGTGGTGAGCACGAGCACGCGGGTGGCGGTCTCAGCGGTGATCCGTTCGGTGGCCCAGACGCCGTCGGTGCCCGGCATGCGAAGATCGACAAGCGCGACGTCTGGCTGTTCGCGGTGGCACGCGGCGAGCGCGTCGAAACCGTTTTCGGCCTCGGCGACGACCTCGATGTCGTCGCTCGCCTGCAGGATCGCAGCGACCCCGCCGCGCACGGCCTCGTGGTCGTCGGCGATGAGCACTCTGGTTGGGGTGGTCATGTCGTACTCCTGCCCGTGGGGTCGTGCAGCGGGAGTGTCAGCGTCGCCCGCCACCCGGTCGGTGTTTCTCGCGAATCGAGTTCGCCGCCGAGGCTCGTGAGCAGCACCCCGGTCCCCGCGACGCCGAGCCCGCCGCCCGGGCGCTCCGGCGCGCTGTCGGCGCTCACGGCGTTCATGAGGGTGACCCGGAGCTGCTGAACGTCGTCGCGCTCCGCGGAGACGGCGAGGTCACCGATGCCGTGCTGGGCGGCGTTCGCGACGAGCTCTTGGAGCACACGTACCACGATCGTCGCACGCGAGGCCTGCGCGTGCGAGAGCGCCTCGCCGATGCGCGCCGCCGCACCGTCGTGCCAGCGGATCGCCCTGCCGGCCGGCATGAGCTGCCCGAGCTGCTGCAGTGCTTCGGTGACGCGCACCGGCTCGCGTCCGTCAGTCCCGTCGACGACGGTGAGCACGGAGATGAGGCCGCGCAGCTCACGGTGCGCGCGCTCGGTGCCGAGTTTGGCCCGGTCGAGGCTCAGGGTGAGCGGCCCGTGATCGTTCCCAAGTTTCGCCGATTGCAGCTTTGCAGCCTCGATGTGGAGTCCCGCGACCGCGATCTGGTTCGCGACGAGGTCGTGCAGATCATGGGCGATGCGGGTGCGCAGCTCACGGTTCTCGTCGGCGTGCCGCGCGGCGAGCTCGGTGCGGGTTCTCGCGCGTTCTGCGCGCACGTTCCAGCCCCACAGTCCAGAAACCAGCACGATGAGCGCCCACTGCACGAGCAACACCGCCAGGCCGGGGTCGCGCGGCACGATTCCAAACAGCGCGAGCACGAGCCCAAGGCCGGCGATACCGGCTACGCGGGTGAGGATCCGCACCCCGCGTTCGCTGCCGTACTTGATCGCCGCGTAGACGAGATCGGTGAATATCAATACGACGCCGAGGCTCGCCCCCATGAGGGTGTCGACGATCGCAATAACCGCCCCGAGTGCGAGGCCGAGGAACGGCCGCCGAGTACGCAGCAGCACGAGCGGGGCGATTGCGCCGAGCGTCACGAGGAACGCCCACGGCGGGGCACCGAACAGCGCGACGAGCTGCCAGAGCCCGCGAACACCAAACGCCCAGAGCACGACACCGAGGCCGAGCCAGAACAGCGCGATCAGCGTGTTCCGCCGGGCGGGCTGCGCCCGCAGTCTCACCCACCAGTCAGTGTCCATGTTCCCATCCTCCCGCACCTGTGCCCAGCAAGATCTCATCCGAACGAATGAGACCCTCCGGCCACCCGCAGGAGCCGCACGAGCGCACCGACCGCGAGGCTTGGTTCATGAACATCATTGTGGTCGGCATTATTGCCTGCGAGATCGGGTTTTGGGTGATGCTCGGGGGCGGGCTGGGCGCGCGCTATCTGCTGCGACTCAAGCGGCTATCGAGTGTGCTGCTGTTGTGCGTGCCGCTGCTCGACCTCCTGCTGCTTACGTTCATCACCTGGGATCTTGTGGTGAACGGCGCGACGGCTGACTTCGCGCACGGCCTCGGGGCCGTCTACCTCGGGTTCACCGTCGCGTTCGGGCACCAGATCATCTCGCGCGCCGACGGCTGGTTCGCGCACCGCTTCGCCGGTGGCCCGCCGCCGTTCAAAGCCCCAAAGTCCGGGCCCGCGCAGGTGCGGTACGAATGGCAGCAGTGGGGCAAGATGCTGCTGTGCGCCGTGATCGCGACCGCCGTGATCGGTCTCATCGTGTGGCTCGTCGGTGACCCGCCCCGCACCGAGGCGCTCATCGGCTGGATCGGGCGGGTGTGGCTTGTCACCGGGATCTGGTTCGTTGGTTGGCCCGTGTGGGTGACCCTGTCTGGGGGCGGCCGAGACCCGGAGGCCGCCCGGCAGGTCGAACAGCCGCCGCAGCGCTGATCCCCCAGCTTTCTCGCATCTTTCTCAAAGGTTTCTCATGGTTCGGGCTGGGACAGTTGGTGCATCCGCCCGCCTCAACGGAAGAACCGACTATGCAGAAAAGCCACAAGATCCTCATCGGTGTTGCCGCCGGCGTCCTCGTACTCGGCACCGCAGGGGCCATCGCAGGCCCCGCCATCTACCGCGACCTCATTGCGGCCCCGGCAGCGGAAGCTCCCTCGCTTGGCGATTCCGCTTCCCCTGGTGAATCCGCGCAATCTGGCGATGCCGCGGGCACAGCGCGCCTCGACCCGGCGCAGCTCGCAGGCGACTGGGCAGTCAGTGACGGGTCAGAAGCGGGCTACCGCGTCGATGAGGTGCTCAACGGAACCAATGTCACGGTCACGGGACGCACCCCAGAGGTTTCCGGCACCTTCACCATCGGCGAGGATGGGCTGACACTCGGAGCCGCCCGCCTCGCCGTCGACGTCGCGTCAATCACAACGGACAGTGGCTCCCGAGACGCCTACTTCCGCGACCAAGCCGTCCGTGCGGGCGAGTTCCCCGAGGCCACCTTCACGCTCACTGAGCCCGTCACGCTCGCCGAGGCTCCGAATGCCGGAGAAACCGTGCGGGCTTCGGCGACGGGCGAGCTCACGCTCGCGGGCGAGACCCAAACCGTCACCTTCGACGTCGAACTCCGCAGCGACGGCACCACGGCGGAGCTCGCGGGCAGCATCCCAATCACGTTCGCCGACTACGGCATCGAAGCGCCGAGCCTCGGCTTCGTGGAGGTCGAGCCCGATGGGCTGGTCGAGTTCCAGCTCACCGCGAAGCGGGCATAGCGGGCGTAGCGCGCCGGCCCCCGCGTCCGGGGAGCCCGGCGGCCGACGCGCTACCCGTCGACGAGATCCTGCGCCTCCGGCGGGAGCTTGCGCACGCGGGCGCGGCGGCGCGGCCGCTCCGGAATCATCGAGCGCATCTCTTCGAGCTTGCCGAAGCACAGCAGCCGATCCTCCGCCTCGAGCAGCACGTGCTTACGTGGGTTCGGGATCACCTGCACGCCGCGGTGCAGCGTGAGCACGGTGATGTCACGATCCCACAGCCCGAGGTCGCCGAGCTGCTTGCCGACGTGTTCGGCGCCCTCGTGCATCGAGATCTCGGCGACGCCGTACCCGGTCGACACGGAGAGGCGCTGGCGCACGTCGATCTCGGGGAAGTTCACCTGGTTCGCGATGTAGTCGATGATCGCGCCCGCGACGTCGAGGTCGGTCGCGGTCTCAATTCCCTGCAGGCCGGGCGAGGAGTTTACCTCCATGACGAGCGGCCCGTCGTCGCCCTCGAGCATGTCGACACCGGCGACGCGCAGGCCCATGATCTGCGCCGCGCGCACCGCGGTCTGTTCGTAGGCGGGGTCGAGCTTCACGGGCTCGACGGTGCCGCCGCGGTGCACGTTCGAGCGGAACTCGTCGCCCGAGGCGACGCGGCGCATCGCGGCGACCACACGGTCACCGACGACGAGCGCGCGAATGTCGCGGCCCCGGCTCTCGGATATGAACTTTTGGATGAGCACGTTCTGCTGTGTCGAGTGCAGCGTCTCGATGATCGCCTCGGCGACCTTCACCTGCGGGGCGAGGATCACGCCAATGCCCTGCGTGCCTTCGAGCAGCTTGATGACGACGGGGGCACCGCCGACAGACTCAATCGCGGGGCGCACGTCGGCGCGGTTGCGCACGAACGCGGTCGGCGGCATGTCGATCGAGTGGCGGGAAAGGATCTGGATCGCTCGCAGCTTGTCACGCGCGTTCGAGATGCCGTTCGCGGTGTTCGGCGTATAGACGTCCATCTGCTCGAACTGCCGCACGACGGCGGTTCCGAAATAGGTGATCGAGTTGCCGATGCGGGGCAGGATCGCGTCGTAGTCGCTCAGCTGCTTACCGCGGTAGCGCAGGTCGGGTTCATCGCTCGCAAGGTCGATCGCAAAGCGAAGGGTGTTGAGCACCTTCACGGTGTGGCCGCGTGCTTCAGCGGCCGCGCGGAGACGCTGCGTCGAGTACGCCTGTGGGGCGCGCGAAAGAATCGCCAGTTTCAAGCTGATTTCCTGCCAAGATAGGAGTCGTGGACGAATACTATTCAAGCACCTTGACGGGCTGGCGTGAATGGGTGAGCCTGCCCGGAATCGGGGTGTCGTGGATCAAAGCCAAGATCGACACCGGAGCGCAGACCTCGGCCCTGCACGCGGGCAACATTACCGTCTTCACTCGGGAGGGCACCGAGTGGGTGCGCTTCACCGTGCAGCCGTGGCAGCAGGGTGTGCTCGATGAGGTTGAGGTGGAGCTGCCGATCCACGATCGCCGCACCGTTCGCAGCTCCTCGGGCCACACCCAGGACCGGCTCGTGGTCGTGATGGATCTCGGTCTTGTCGGCCGCGAGGTGCCGGTCGAGGTCACCCTCACCGACCGCGAAGAGATGGTGTTTCGCATGCTCATCGGGCGCGAAGCACTCAAACAGGGCTACGTCGTCGACTCGGGCGAGTCATACCTCGGGGGCCGGCCGCCGGCCGCGATCCGCAGGCGAAACCAGGGTCGCGCATAGCTTTTCCAGACCTCACTCACAAACCCCTGGTCACACGCCGGGCTCCTGAGTAGTCTGAGCACATGAGCACGAACTCTCTCGATCTAATCCCGTCCGGCACGGTCTTCACCGCCGAGCAGATCACGCACTACGCGAACCCCGAATCGCGCACGCTCGACGAGGCGATTGCCGACGCTGACGTGCTCGTCGCGACACCGCACTCGGGTGCCGCGATCCCCGAGGAGCTCGCCGAGTTCCTCTCACCCGCGCTCACCCGCCGACTGCAGTACGACTTCTCCGATGTTGCGACCGCGGCAATCGTGCGGCGCTGGGCCGAGATCGATCCCCGCATCGTCGCGGTCATCAACCCACACCCGCGCCTCATCCGCGACCCGAATCGCAAGAAGCCGGCCGACGTGCGCGCCGATCTCGCCGCCGCGATCGAGCGCGTGCGGGCCGCTGGCGCGTGGCAGAAAGTCGACCTCACGGGCGTCGACGCGATCCGCCCTGTGACGTTTTCGTTCTTCCCGATCCTCGAGATCCCGGACACCGACGAGGGGCTGCAGCGGCTCGTCGACGCGTTCGCGGACACCGCCGAGCAGGGCCTCGGCGTCTACGAGCGCACGCGTGAGGAACTCACCGACCGCTTCGTCGCGCAGGGCCTCGAGCGCGGCGGCTCATTCACCAGGCTGTCGTTCCACGACACCATGAACACGACGACCACCCGCGAGGGCGCGGTCAACGTTGAGCGTGCCGAGGCCGATCGGCTTCCTGCGGTCGTCGCGCTCTCGAACCGCGGCGATCACGACGGGGAGGAGCGGGACCCCGCAGACCGCCCCACGATGGATCCTGCCGCGCTGCGCGCCCTCGGTGCCGCCCACCGCACCGGCTTCGACGTCGCGGATCCGGATGCAGTGCTGCTCAATCAGCCGTACCTGGGCAGCGAGGAGATCCGCGCCGCTGGCGAACGGTTCGGGGAGCTCCGCGCGGAGGCCGACGCTGCGGGGCTTCGCCTCGGTGCGGTGCAGGCAGAGTTTTTGCGCGAGTTCTTGCTCGGTGACGCGGCAGCGGCTGAGCTGCAGCAGCCCGGAACCGACTGGGTAGCCGAGGATCCCGCACACGTCGACGCGATCGCCCAGGCCTGCAAGCGCTCCTGGGACGCGTTCCGCGCCGCCCAGTAGGCGTCGCACACCGCCTGGACGCAACAGGAGCGGCCCGCCACATGGCGAGCCGCTCCTGTTGCGTTCCTGGGGTTAGCCGCCCCAGAGCACCCCGAAGAGCGAGCCGACCGCGATCGTCGCCGCCGCGAGGATGAGTGTCGGCAGGAAGAACGAGTGGTCGACGAGCTTCGTGCCGAGCTTCGTCGAGCCGGACTCGTCGAAGTTCGCCGCGGCGATCTGCGAGCCGTTCGTCGGCAGCAGGTAGATACCGGCGAAGGCACCCGCCCACATGCCGCTCATGAGGCCGAGCGGGATACCGGCAGCGAGACCAATCGGCACGATCGAGTTTGTCGCGGTTGACTGGCTGGTCGTGAGCACGCAGACGAGGAAGACGCCGAGGGCGAAGATCCAGGGGGCCGTGTCGACGAGGCCACCGATACCGTCGGCGACGAGCTGGGAGTGCTCGCCGAGGAAGGTGTTCGTCAGCCAGGCAAGACCGAACAGCGCGATCGCCGAAACCATACCTGCCCGGAACACGGTCATCGTGGGGATCTCGGAGACCTTCGGCTTTGAGACGAGCATGATGAGGGTGCCCGAAACAAACATGATGATCTCGATAATCGGGGTCATGGCGATCGGTGAGTCGTCGGCGCCGAGCGGGCGCAGGCCCGAGAACAGGCCGAACAGAACGATGACGAGGACACCGAGCAGGAAGATGATTGCCGCCCAGCGGCCCTGGCTGGTGACGGTCACCTCGGCCTTGACGGCGGTCGCGGTGGTGCCGGGGGCGACGAGCTTGCCCGAGGCGATCTTCGCCTGGATCTCGGGGTCGTCGGCGATGTCCTTGCCGAGGCGGCGCACGAAGAGGCTGGCGAGGAAGATACCGACGATCGCTGCGGGGAGCGTCACCTTGATGATGTCCATAAGCTCGAAGTTCCACGGTGCCGTGTCCGTGAGCGCGATCATCGCGGCCATCGCGGCGGAAACCGGGCTACACGCGAGCGCAACGCCGGTGGCGACGACGGACAGCGAGAGCGGGCGCGAGGGGCGGATCCCGTTGCGGTACGACAGGTCGTAGATCACCGGGAGCAGCGGGTACAGAATGTTCGAAGTGCCCGCGCCGACCGAGAAGAGGAAGGCGGTGAGCGGCGCGATGAGCGTGATCTGCTTCGGGTTTTTCGAGATCACCTTCGCTGCGATCGACACCATCCAGTCGATGCCGCCGGCTGCCTGCATCATCGAGGAGGCGAGCACGACGGAGAGCACGATGAGCAGCGCGTCGACCGGTGGTGCGCCGGGAGCAAGGCCGAATACGAAGACGAGGATCGCGACGCCGGTGCCGCCCCACAGTCCCAGACCAACGCCGCTTGATCGCGTGCCCATGACAATACAGAGGAGCACCACGAGCAACTGCGTTATGAACATAAAGATATCCATCAGTTCCCCTTTGACTAATTCTGGATCAGACTATCTCGCCAGGAGGTCCTAGCCCAGCATTTTCTATGTACCAACTATCACGACTCGTGAGGCATGATGGAGGGGTCGAGAGAAAGGCAACACGTGTCCGCAATCCTTGCGGGGCTGCGAGCCCTGCTCCCCTCCCGAGACGACTACAGCGGGCTCCGCAGCGGCTGGCGCGGCGACATCGTCGCGGGCCTCACCGTCGGGATCGTCGCACTCCCGCTCGCGCTCGCCTTCGGTGTGAGCTCGGGCGTCGGGGCAGAGGCAGGCCTCATCACCGCAATCGTCGCCGGCCTCGTCGCTGCCGTCTTCGGCGGCTCGAACGTGCAGGTCTCGGGCCCGACAGGCGCGATGGTCGTCGTGCTCGCCCCCATCGTCGTGCTGCACGGAGCCGGGGCCGTCGCGGTCGTGAGCCTCATGGCCGGGCTGATGGTCGTGCTCGCCGGCATCTTCAGGCTGGGGCGGGCGGTGAGCTACATCCCGTGGCCAGTCATCGAGGGCTTCACCGCCGGCATCGGCATCATCATCTTCCTGCAGCAGGTCCCCGCCGCCCTCGGGGTCGCTGCCGAAGGCCACTCCTCGAACGCCGTCGTTGCCGCCTGGCAGACCGTCACCGAGGCGAGCTGGCCTGGCGCGCTGCTGCCGCTCGCCGCGGTCGCGGCCGTCGCCGTCATCATGCTGCTGCTCGAAAAGTTCGCGCCGGGCTTCCCGTCGTCGTTCGCCGCGATCCTCATCGTGTCGGTCGTCGCCGCGCTCGCAGGATCCTTCCTCCCCACCATCGGCGAACTGCCAAGCACCCTGCCCGCTCCGACGCTACCGAGCTTCGACGCGGCGATGCTCGGATCCCTCGCGGGCCCCGCGGCCGCCGTCGCCGCGCTCGCGGCGATCGAGTCGCTGCTGTCGGCGCGCGTCGCCGCCACCATCGCCGACACCGGACCCGTGAACGCCGACCGCGAGCTCTTCGGCCAGGGCCTCGCCTCGATCGCCTCGGGACTGTTCGGCGGCATGCCCGCGACGGGCGCCATCGCGCGCACCGCCGTGAACGTGCGCTCGGGTGCCCGCACCAGGCTCGCGGCGATCGTGCACGCCCTCGCGCTGCTGCTCGTCGTGCTCGTCGCGGCGCCCATTGTTGGCGCGATCCCGCTCGCGGCCCTCGCTGGCGTGCTCATGATGACCGCCGCACGCATGGTCTCCTTTGAGACCGCCGGGCGGGTATTCCGCTCGGGCAAATCGAGCGCCGCAACCTTCGCGATCACACTGCTCATCACCGTGAGCGTCGACCTCGTCGTGGCCGTCGGCATCGGCGTCGCCGTCGCCGCGTTCTTCGCGCTGCGCACCCTCGGCAATATGAGCGTCGCGACCCGCGAGACGCTGCCGGGCGAGGCCGAGCCCGGCGACGAGCGCATCGCCCTCTTCAAGGTCGAGGGCTCGCTGTTCTTCGGTGCGGCAGACCGGCTCGTCGAAGCAATCTCCGACGAGGAGGGGGTCGAGGTCGCGATCCTCCGCCTCTCCGATCTACAGATCATCGACGCGACCGGCGCGAACGCGCTCGCCGGCCTCGTCGCGAGCCTCGAGCGGCGCGGCGTCACCGTGCTCATCAAGGGCGTGCAGGGGCACCACCGCAAGCTCCTCGAACAGCTCGGGGTGATCTCATCGCTGCGCGATCCACACCACCTCTACGACGAACTCGACCCCGCACTCGAGCACGCGCGCGACCACATCAGGCGGGCCTCCTAGCGAGATTCGGTACCCTGGCGCCACACGGCTCGCACCAGCGGCTGACCCCGGCCGCGGCGGAGTGCACCAGACTGGAGACCATGGAACGCAATACCCGATCCTCCGCCCGCTATATCGGCATCGACCTCGCGAGGTTCCTCGCCGTGATCGGCATGATGGCAAACCACCTTGTCGCAATCGTCGGATCCAACCCGACCGCATCGCTCCTCGACCAGCGGGCGGCCGAGATCGCGACGACGCTCACGAGCGGGATCGCCGCGGTACTCTTCGCCGTACTCGGCGGTGTGAGTGCGGTGTTCGCGAGCAAGCGGGCGCTCGCGGCCGGCCGCCGCGGGGCTGCCGTCATCGGGATCGTGCTGCGCGGCCTCATTCTCATCGCGCTCGGGCTGTGGCTCGGGGCGCTGAACGTGCCGATCATTGTGGTGCTCGCCTACTACGGCGTCGCGCTCATTCTCGTGTCCGTGTTCGTCGCGGCACCCTCCTGGGTGCTCGCCACCACGGCCGCGGCGCTGTGGCTCGCCGGCGGCCCGCTCAACGCGCTCGCCCGGCAGACGCTCGAAGTTGTGGAGGAGGCGGGATCGCCCTCGTTTGAGAGCATCGCCGAACAGCCGCTCGAAACCGTTCGGGGGCTGCTGCTCACGGGCGCGTACCCCGCGATCACCTGGGTTGCGTACCTACTCGTTGGCATGCTCATTGCCCGCGCGCTCATCGCCGCAAACGAGCGCGGCAAGCTCTCGCGCACCGCCCTTGGCCTCGCGGGGCTCGGCGTGCTGCTTGCGACCGTCGCGACGCTCATCTCGAACTGGACCCTCGCGAACCTCGCACGCTTCGGCGTCGCCGCCCCCGAGGGGCTCGACATGGCACTGTTCACGAAGTTCCTGGGGATGCAGCAGTTCGGCGCCCCAACGTCGCCTGAGCTGTGGGCGCAGCTCGTCGCCGCCCCGCACTCGGGATCCCCGATCGAGATGCTCCGCACAGTCGGCATCGCGCTCGCAGTGATCGGTCTGCTCGTGACCCTGTTCGACTCCCGCGGCGCGGCGCCCGGGCCCGTCACCGATGTCTTCCGCGCGGCGGGCGCAGCTCCGCTCACGATCTACACGCTGCACCTCGTGGCGACGAGCATCGCGTACGCGCCGGTGTATGCGGGCGTCGATCTCTCGGCTGGCACCCCGTGGTGGATCGCGGGTCTCGGCGCGTTCGGGATCCAGCTCGCGGGCGTGCTCGTGATCGGTGTGATCCTCTCGCTCCTCAAGCGCCGCGGCCCACTCGAGGCGCTCACCTCAGGTATCGTGCACACCCTCACCCGCACGTAGGGGTGCTGGCTCCAGCCAACCGCAACTTCTGGTCAGTCTGCTCCAGGAAACCGGGGCCCAGCAGCGCACCCCGGCGCACACTGACCAGTACTTGCGGTCCGGCATGCTTGCCGGCAAGCCGCCGCTGCGTGACGCCGCGTTACCTGGGCGCTCGCGCGATCGGGCAGGCCGCATGCATGATGAGGGCATGGCTGACTGTACGAAGGCACACGAAACACGGGCACAGGGCACCGCCGCGCAGGGCACCGCCGCGCAGGGCACCGGAGCACAGGGCACCGCCGCGCACGACTCGCTCGCGCACGGACCCGCGCCCGCAGCGGCGACCCCGCACACCGACTGGTCGGGCTTCGGCTTCGAGACCCGGCAGGTGCACGCGGGCGAATACCCAGACCTGAACACGGGCCTCAGGGTGCCGCCGATCGCGCTGAGCGCCGGCTACGTCTTCGACGACTTCGATGACCAGGTCGACCGCTTCGCCGGCCGCAGCATCGACCCGATCTACTCGCGGCAGGGCAACCCGACGAACTCGGTCGCTGAGGCACGTCTCGCCTCGCTCGAGGGCGGATCCAGCGCGGTCGCCGTGTCGAGCGGCCAGGCCGCGATCTCCTCGGCGCTGTTCGCGATCGCGCAGGGCGGCGACCACATCGTCTCGACGGCGTCGATCTACGGCGGCACCCGGATCCTGTTCGGCCGCAGCTTCAAGCGCTTCGGCATCGAGGTCGACTACGTGTGGGATGCGGCGGACGACGCCGAGTGGGATCGGGCGATCCGCCCGAACACGAAGGCGATCTACACGGAGACGATCCCGAACCCGCGCAACGACGTCACCGACCTCCGCCGCATCGCTGAGGTCGCCGCCCGCCACAACCTGCCGCTCGTCGTCGACAACACCGTCGGCACGCCCGCGCTCATTCGCCCGTTCGAGCACGGCGCGAACATTGTGGTGCACTCGACGACGAAGTTTCTCACCGGCCACGGGGCCGCGGTCGGCGGGGCCATCGTCGACGGCGGCAACTTCGATTGGGAGGCCGCGGAGCGCGCGGGCCGCTCGTACCCGCTCATCACCGACGTGAAGCCGGGCCTGGGGTCGATGGTGGATCGCTTCGGCCCCGGCGCCTACGCCCGCGCCACCCGCGAGGGCGTCGTGAACGACATCGGCCCCGCGCTGTCGCCGTTCAACGGATTTCTGCTGCACCAGGGGCTCGAGACGCTGTCGCTGAGGATGGAGCGGCACGTCGCCTCGTCGCTCGAGATCGCCGCATGGCTTGAGCAGCAGCCCGAGGTCGAGTCCGTCGATTACGCCGGCCTGCCGTCGTCGCCGCTGTTCGAGCTCGCGGCGCGCAACTACGGGCTGACCGCTGACGGGGCCGGGGCGCGGACCGGGTCCGTGTTCGGAGTGACCGTGCGCGGCGGCGTCGCGGGTGCCCGCGCCTTCGTGAACGGCCTGCGCGTCTTCTCGCGGATGACGGGCATCGGCGACACCCGCTCGATGATCATCCACCCGCTCACGTCCACGCACGCGACGTTCGCGCCGGAGATCAACGAGCGGCTCGGGATCACGCCCGGGCTGCTCCGGCTCTCGGTGGGCTTGGAGTCGGCGGGCGACCTCATCGCGGACCTGCGTGCGGGGCTCGACGGGGTCGCCGCGCTCAACGGGGTCGCCGCGCTCGGCTGAGCCGCTTGAGCGGCACGTCACCCCGAACGCGAGACGATCGGTCGGGAACCGGGCGCGCACGGTCGGGCGCCCGCTCCCGCACGCTGGGAGCGTAGATGTATGACCACAACCGCGTCCCTTCCCGTCGTCCCGCCAGGGCACACGCCCTCGAGCCACACGCCCTCGAATCGCATGCCCTACGGGGCGCTCATCACGCTCATGATGATGAGCTTTCTCCTCGTCACAAGCGAGTTTCTCCCGAACGGGGTGCTCACGGAGATGGCCGCGAGCCTCGGTATCACGCCGGGCCAGGCCGGCCAGACGGTGAGCATCACGGCGCTCGCGGGGCTGATCCTTGCGATCACGGTCGGCAGCCTCTTCCCCCGGTTGGACCGGCGCGCGCTGCTCGTCTGGATGGCAGTGCTCGGTGCGCTCTCGAACTTCGTCGTCGCGCTCGCACCGTCGTTCTGGATCATCCTCATCGCGCGTTTCCTGCTCGGCGCGTCGCTGAGCGTGTTCTGGTCGATGTCGCTCAGCGCTGCTTCGACCCTCGTCGGCCCGAAGCGCGTCGGCCGGGCCCTGATGTTCACCGCCGGCGGCGTCTCGCTCGCGACCGTCGCCGGGGTGCCGCTCGGCGTGATGCTGTCGAACGCCTTCGACTGGAGAGTCGGCTTCGGCATCATTGGTGCGGCGCTCGTCCTACTTGCGGTCGCGCTGCGCTTCCTGCTGCCGCCAATCCCGGTCACGTCGTCGAGCAGCTTCGCCGCGCTCGGCCGGGCGCTGCGCAGCCGCGGTGTCGGGTTCGGTTTCAGCGCTCACCTGCTCGTCGTGCTCGGACACTTCGCCGCCTACACCTACATCCGCTTAGCGCTCGAGCGGGTGAGCGACGCGAGCGGAGCTCCCATCGATGCGGGCACGATCGTGCTGCTGCTCATGCTGTTCGGGGCCGGTGGGCTCGTCGGTAATCTCGTCGTGGGGCTCATCGTCGACCGCACCTTCCGGGTGCTGTCGGTCTCGGCGCCGCTCGTGATGGCCGCAACGATCCTCACCGTGATTGCCGCTCCTGGCGCGCTCTGGGCGGTCGGAATCGCGGTCACGGTGTGGGGTGCCTTCTTCGCATCGTGGCTCCTCATCGTGAACACCTGGGCGGGGAACCGGCTGCCAGACCAGCTTGAGGCGAGCGGAAGCCTCGTCGTGATCGGCTTCCAGGCGGCGATCTTCCTCGCTGCGGCCGGCGGCGGCGCGCTGAGCGACCTCCTCGGCGTCTCGACGCTCTACGCCGCGGCAATCGTCATCCTCGCGGTCGGCGCGCTGCTGTTCGGGCTCACCCACCGCCGAGGCCCCGTCGCCGCTGCCGCGACGGCTGCGGCTTAGGCCGCGCTGCGGGCCCGCACTGCAGCGCCGTCGGCGTGCGGGTCTGCTGCGCGCCAGCGCGAAGGGGGCAGGCCGGTGTGCCGCCGGAAGGCACGGCTGAATCCCTCGTCCGACGCGTACCCGAGCTCCCGTGAAATCTGCGTCACCGAGGCGCCCTGCGCAAGTCGGCGCTTCGCATCCTCCATCCGCACCACCGTGATGTACTGGCCCGGCGAGGCGCCGAGCAGCTCGCGGAAGCGGCGGGAGACCGCCGAGCGCGACATTGTCCCCAGGCTCGCGAGCGCGTCGACCGACCAGTCGCGGCCGGGATCGCTGTGGATCGCGCTGATGATCGGGTCGAGGTGCGGATCCACCGCCCGCGCTGCCCAGCCGCTCGGCGCGCACCCCGCCGACACCCAGGCGCGCAGCAGGCTGAGCAGCAGTGTCCGGGCCATAAGCCGGCAGACGAGCGCCGCGCCGCCCGCGTCAACCGTCTGGGTCGCCCCGTCGGTGTGCACGCCCATGTTGCTCGCGAGCGCGGACACGGCGGGATCAATTCGCGAGAAGTCGAGCATCGTCAGCGGGTCTGGGAGCAGCTGCCGCAGCCGGCTGGCTGCCTCGTTCAGTTCGAGATCCACCACGACAAGGGTCGTGTCGTGCAGCGCCTCGAAGGTGAGCGGCATCCGCCCGAGCGTGAGCAGCGCCGCGCCCGCCGGGAACGTATCGGGGGCGGCGGCCTGGGCAATGACGCCACCGGGCCGCAGCGGGTCGGGCGCGCAAGCGACAGCGGGCTCCCCGTGGAGCGCGCCGTCGGCAACGTAGACGAGAGTGAGCGAGCCGCCCGGCAGCGAGAAGCGTCGCCCCCGGGAGACCTCTGCCCGACGGGTCTGGGTCACGGTGACGTCGACGGTTTCGAGGAGCCCGTCGAGTGGCGCGGGTGCGGAGCTTGACATACGGGGTGCAACCGGCCGCGAGCGCAGGCTATTCCGCCAGAACGCACAGCGGCGGGGAACGGCCATCGCCGTCCCCCGCCGCACAGTGAAGCTTCCGCTGTGTTAGTTCTTGGTCTTCGCGTGCAGCGCGAAGTGGTCGTGCGCGGTGCGGAGCCAGCTGAGCAGGAACTCCTTCGTCGACTCGTTGGTGACCTCGCCGTCGTCGGTGATGAGGCCGTCGGTCATCTGCAGGTAGACCTCGGGCTGCTGGAGGTCGGGTGAGTTCAGGAACGCGAGGATCCCACGCAGGTGTGCCTGCGCGAGCGCGGTGCCGATCTGGCCGATCGATGCGCCGAGCACGGCCGACGGAACGCCGTCGAAGCTGTTCTGCCCCCACGGGCGGCTTGCGGTGTCGAGTGCGTTCTTGAGCACGCCGGGGACCGAGCGGTTGTACTCGGGGGTGACGATGATGACGCCGTCGGCGTTCTCGACTGCCTGCTTGAACTCGGCGGCTTCCGCGGGGATCGCGGCGTCGTGGTCTGCGGAGTAGTACGGCAGGTTCGCGATTGGAATTTCAGTGAAGTTGAGGTTCGCCTCGGGAGCGAGCTTCACCAGGGCATTGGCAAGGCGGCGGTTGATGGAGGTCGAAGACACACTGCCCACGAGGAAGCCAATGTTTAATGTAGTCATGAAGCGGTTCCTTTCTGAAAAAACCATGCGTGTACATGGAGTTCAACGAGGAAAGTCCAAGCTACATTCCCGGAGATTCACAACTCCACCTGTTGTCCACCCCGCGGGAGTATAGTGCGGCCATGGCTACGCTGCGGATTCTGCACCTCACCGACACCCACCTGCACGGCGACGATTCCCTCCACTACGGTGTCGTCGACACCGAGTCTCACCTGCGCATGGCGCTTCAGCGCGTGGCGGATCGCCCCTTCGATCTCGTCGTCTGCTCTGGCGACATCAGCGAGGACGGCAGCGTTGCCTCCTACGAGCTCGTACGCGACATCCTCGACCCGTGGGCGGCCGAACGCGGTGCCCGCACGATCTACGCGATGGGCAACCACGACGACCGCGGGGGCTTCCGCGAGGTGCTCGGCGAGGGTCAGCCGGGAGTTCCGGTGCACACGCCGGCGGCGGCGTCACCGCTCCAGCCGCCGAGCTCGGACGGGCAGCCCGAGCGGCCCGTCGTGTCGGTGACCGAGGTCGGCGGCTGGCGCACGATCGTGCTCGACACCACAGTGCCCGGGGCTGGCTATGGCGAGCTCTCCGAGGAGCAGCTCGACTTCCTGGAACACGCGGTGCAGTCCCCCGCGGGCCACGGCACCGTCATCGTCATGCACCACCCGCCAGTCCGCGCCGAGACCGACCTGTTGCAGGCGCTTGCCCTCGATGAGCGGTCGGCCGACGGGCTGTGGGATCGCATCCGCGACACCGACGTGACGGCTATCCTCAGCGGGCACTACCATCACCCGATCGTTGAGACCGTCTACGGCATGCCGGTCGTCGTCGCGCCCGGCGTCACGAACCTCGCGGCGGCCTTCGACGGCCGCACGGAGGAGTCGGCGAACGACTGGTTCGGCGCTGCCGTCGTCGAGGTGAGTGCGGAACGCACCCGCGTGCTTCCGCTCTCGGAGCCTGCTACGGGCGACGAGGTGTTTCGCTTTAACGCGGAGCAGGTCGGGCAGATCATAGAGGCGGCGGGGCGGCAGTAGCCGATCCTCCCGCAGCTCCCGCCCCGGCCCCGGATTCCTCAATACCCCGATTTATTTATTCTGAGCCTTACGGAGGCCGCACAAGGCTCAGAATAGAAAACTCGGGGAGGGGGAGGGAAGTTTAGAGACTCTTCACTCAGCGGGTGTCAAGGCAACTGGGGAGCTGCAAAACGCCCACCCCGAATCCCGCTCAGAGGACATGTCCTCAGCGAAGTCAGGATTGATCGGCAGCAAAAATACCCCGACCTCGCTGAAGACATGTCTTTTGGGCACCCCTCAAAGGCTGAGGTCTGCACCCTCAGCGGTGAGGAGCCGGGTTAGACCTCGATGCCGTAGAGGTTCGGCTCGGGCACGAGCACGAGGCCAAACTCCTGCTGCACGCGCTGCACGATGAACCTTGCGAGCTCTCCGACGTCGGCCGCCGATGCCGCCCCGCGGTTCGTGATCGCGAGCGTGTGCTTCGTCGACACCGACGCGCCTGAGCCCGGCAGCCGGTAGCCCTTCGGCACGCCGGAATGCTCGATGAGCCAGGCCGCCGAGAGCTTCACGCGATGCTCCTTGGCGGGTGCCGGGATCCGCAGCGGCTGGCCCGCTTCGAGCTCGTCCAGGCTGGTGAAGGCCGGCGCCTCTTCGGGGTCGACGATGGGGAACCGCGGCGCGTTCTCGGGCAGGCCGCGCGCGAAGCGCTCCGTCACGATTGGGTTGGTAAAGAACGAACCCGCACTCCACGTGTCGTAGTCGCTCTCGTCGAGCACCATGCCCTTTGCGGCGCGCAGCGCGAGCACCGTGTCGCGCACGGTTCGCAACGGCACGCGAGAGCCGAGCTCGACGCCGAGGGCCGAGGCGAGCTGCGCGAAACGGATCGGCTCGGACAGCGGTTCAGGCCCTGCTTCAGAGCCGACCACTGCGGCGTCGGCGAGCACGAGGTCGATCGACAGCACAACGCCCTCAAGCCCCTGCTTGATCACCGAGTCGCGGTATCCGAGTTCAAGCTCGGAGGCGAGCATGCGGCGCGGCTCGTAGGTGGCCGCGTCGAGAAACTCGATCGAGTGCAGCACATCAGAGAGCTCCTGGCCATAGGCGCCGATGTTCTGCACGGGGGCGGCCCCGACGAGACCGGGGATCCCAGACAGCGCCTCGATGCCCGCCCAGCCGCGCTCGACGCACTCGTCGACGAGCGCGTCCCAGTCATGCCCGGCCTCGACGCGGAGCCGCACGGCCCCTGCCGCGAGCTCGGGGTCGTCGATGCGGGCGATGCCGCTCGTACGCACGAGCAGCACCGCTCCCGGGTAGCCCTCATCGGAGATGACGGTGTTCGATCCACCGCCGAGCAGCAGCCAGTCGTCGCGGTGCCCCCACAGGGCGATCGCCTGCTCAATGAGCTCGTCACGGGTGTGCGCGGTGAGGATCTGCTCAGCCGGCCCCCCGACCCGCATCGTAGTGAGTGCGGACAGCGGCTGGGCGCTCACGCGAATGCCACCACCATCTGTGACTTGCCGAGCACGGTTGCGCCGCCGAAGGTGACCTTCAGGTCGAGGCGCGCGGTGCGGGCCTCGCCGTCGAGCTGGCCGACGGTTGCGGTCACGGTGAGGATCGCGCCCGCGGCAGCGTCGACGGGAACCGGGCGGGTGAAGCGGGACTGGAAGTCGCGAACGACGCCGGCGGTGCCGAGCCAGTCGGTCGCGACTGAACCCGCCGCGCCCATCGTGAGCATGCCGTGCGCGAGCACTCCGGGAAGCCCGACGGACTGCGCGAAGTCGTCGCGGTAGTGGATCGGGTTGAAGTCGCCCGAGGCCCCCGCGTAGCGAACGAGCTCGTCGCGGGTGAGGGTGATCTCGCGCTCGGCGACGACGTCGCCCGCGGTCAGCTGTTCGAAGTTCGGTGCGATGGCGCTCATGCTTCTTCTCCTCGCACGACGAGTGTGGAAATTGCGGTGACGACGTGCTCGCCCGCAGCGTCGACGATCTCGCTCGACGCGGTGACCATCGAGTGGCCGCCGAGCTGCTTCACCGCGGCGATCGTGAGCGTCGCGGTGAGCTCGTCGCCGGCGACGATCGGTCGCGTGTAGCTGAAGCGCTGATCACCGTGCACGACGCGCGTGAAGTCGACTCCCGCGTCGTCGTCGGCGAGCAGCTGCGCGAGCGTCGCCTCCTGCACGGTCACCGGGAAGGTCGGCGGGGCGACCACGTCGGCGTACCCGGCGGCGCGAGCGGCCTCGGGGTCGAGGTGGATCGGCGATTCGCTGAGCACGGCACGAGCGAACTCGCGCACTTTCTCTCGCCCGACAAGGTACGGCTGCGTGGGCGGGTAGACCCGGCCCTGAACGTCTGGATTAACCACGGGACCAGTCTAACGACTGCGGGCCCGTGCCGGTGTTTCCACCTGGCACGGGCCCGCAGCGTTGCGTGGGCTTCGGCTTACTTGCCGAGGAGGCCGCCGAGCAGGCCGCCGAGGCCGCCGCCCTGCGCGTTGCCGCCACCGCCGCCGAGCAGGCCGCCGAGGAGATCGCCGAGGCCGCCCTGGCTCTTCGCCTGGTTGCCGCCGGTGAGGCCGCCGAGCAGACCGCCGAGGACGTCGCCGATGCCGCCGCCAGCTTCTTCAGCCTGTGCGGGAGCCTGCTGCTTCTTGCCAGCGAGGAACTGCATGACGATCGGTGCGAGCAGCGGCAGGAGCATCGGGATGAGCTTCGCGATGCCAGCGTTGCCTGCCTGCTGGCCGAGTGCGTTCGCGACCGCGTCCTGCTTGTCGCCGAGCACGTGCTTGACGATCTTCTCGCCGTCCTGCTCGTCGATCGCGTCGAGTGAGATCGTGCCGTCAGCGGGGGTGTGCTTTGCGAGCGCACCTTCGAGCTGCTGCTTGCCCTCGTCGCTTGCCGCGTTGACTGCGAGGCCGCCGAGGAGGCCGGGCAGGGCCTGCTTCACTGCCGCGAGCGCGGTGTCTTCGTCAACGCCAAGCTTTGCGGCGAGCTCGCCGACCGGCACCTGCGAGAGCAGGGCATCAAGTGGATTGGTGTTTGCCATGTTGGATATCCCCCATCGAGTGTCGCCCGGTGCGACTTACACGCTTCATAGACTACCTCGCCTGATTCGGATGCCATGTAGTCATCGGCAACGATCCAGCAAAAGGTTTGTGACGAATATCCAACGGACGACACCGCCTGTCGAATAGGCTGTAATTTATGTCTCGCATTCGTAAAGTGCTCATCGCCAACCGGGGCGAGATCGCCGTTCGTATTATCAGGGCCGCTAGCGATAGCGGCATCGCCTCCGTTGCGGTGTACGCAGATCAGGATCGCGACGCCATGCACGCCCAGCTCGCCGACGAGGCGTACGCCCTCGGCGGCTCGACGAGCGCCGACAGCTACCTCGCCATCGACAAGATTCTCAGCGTCGCCCGCCGCGCAGGCGCCGACGCCGTGCACCCCGGCTACGGCTTCCTCGCCGAGAACGCCGACTTCGCTCGCGCCGTCATCGGTGCCGGCCTGATCTGGATCGGCCCCAGCCCCGAAGCCATCGAGCGTCTCGGCGACAAGGTCTCTGCCCGGCACGTCGCCGAGAAGGTCAACGCCCCCCTTGCCCCCGGCACGAGCGATCCCGTCGCCGGTGCCGAAGAGGTGCTCGCCTTTGCCGACGAGGTCGGACTCCCCGTTGCGATCAAGGCTGCCTTCGGCGGCGGCGGTCGCGGCCTGAAGGTCGCCTACAACCGTGAAGAGGTCGCCGACCTCTTCGAGTCGGCCACCCGCGAGGCCGTCGCTGCCTTCGGCCGCGGCGAGTGCTTCGTCGAGAAGTTCCTCGAGAAGCCCCGCCACGTCGAGACCCAGTGCCTCGCCGACAGCCACGGCAACGTCGTCGTCATTTCGACGCGTGACTGCTCGCTGCAGCGCCGCCACCAGAAGCTCGTCGAGGAGGCCCCCGCGCCGTTCCTCAGCGACGCACAGAACGCAGAGCTCTACGCCGCGTCGAAGGCGATCCTCCGCGAGGTCGGCTACGTGGGTGCCGGCACCTGCGAGTTCCTCGTCGCGAAAGACGGCACGATCTCGTTCCTCGAGGTGAACACCCGCCTGCAGGTCGAGCACCCGGTCTCCGAGGAGATCACCGGCATCGACCTCGTACGCGAGCAGTTCCGCATCGCAGAGGGCGGCGTGCTCGACTATGACGATCCGGTTGCGCACGGCCACTCCTTCGAGTTCCGTCTCAACGGCGAGGACCCCGGCAACGGCTTCCTGCCCGCGCCAGGCCCGGTCGCGCTGTTCAAGCCGGCGCTCGGCCCCGGCGTGCGCGTCGACACCGGCGTGCAGTCGGGCGACGTGATCTCCGGCGCGTTCGACTCGATGCTCGGCAAGCTCATCGTCACCGGCGCGACCCGCGAGGAGGCGCTTGAGCGCTCACGCCGCGCGCTCGACGAGCTCGAGGTGCGCGGACTGCCGACCGTGATCCCGTTCCACCGCAAGATCGTGCGCGATCCCGCGTTCACCGCGCCCGATGGCAAGTTCGGCGTGTACACGCTCTGGATCGAGACCGAGTTCGTCAACGACATCGAGCCCTGGGAGGGCGAGAAGACCTCTCCCGCGGCAGTCACGAGCCGCCAGTCGGTCGTCGTGGAGGTCGCTGGTCGCCGCGTCGAGGTCACGATGCCGACCACTCTGCTTCCGCTCGCCGACCAAGACGTGACCCGCGGCCCAGCCCCGAAGCGCGCCAAGGGTGCCGGAGTCGCCACGGCGACGGGCGACACCGTGGCCGCCCCGATGCAGGCGACGGTCGTGAAGCTCGCTGTCGAGGACGGCCAAGAGGTCGCCGAGGGCGAACTCATCGTGGTACTTGAGGCAATGAAGATGGAACAGTCGATCTACGCGCACCGCTCCGGCGTCGTCTGCAAGATCGATGCCCCGCTCGGCGAGACGGTGTCGAGCGGCCACCCGCTGCTCTCGATCGTCGACGCCGTCTAACCGCGGGCCGGCCTAGCCCATGCTCGCGGCGGGGAGGAAGACCGTACGGTTGCTCGCAACCTACGGTCCCCTCCTCGTTGCGTGCTACCTCGCGGGCATGCTGCTGCACCACCTGCTCATCCAATTCGCCGGCTTTGTCGGGGCTTGGGTTGAGGAGCTCGGCACTCTGCTGCTGCCGCTGGCGGTGCTCGCGCGCCTGCTCGCTCTCGTCGCGATGCTGGTGGTGTTGCGCGATGGCCTCGCCAACGTGGGCGCACTGCCCGACTCCGGCAGGAGCCCCGCGCGCCGATTCACTGACGCGCTGCTCGCCGGGATCCTTCCCTTCGTCGCGTTCTACGCGGCACGCGGGTACCTCGCCGACGATGTCACGAGCTACTTCCACCGGCTCATCGAGGTCCGGGCAGACCTGATCCTCACCGCGACCGCTGAGGGGCAGAGTGCCCCTGAGCAGCCGACGTCCGAGGTACTCGGGGTGTCGGTGACCGCCATTGCGATCATCGTCGCAGCCTACGCACTGCGCTGGCTGTGGGGGCGCTATCGCGAGCGCCTCCCAGCAGGGTTCGCACTCGGGGCTGTGTATCTTGAGACGCTCTGGATCTACCTCTCCGTCACGCTCATCTCGCGCGGCTTCGAGGCGTTCGGTGCGTGGGTCGACTCTCGGCAGGCAATGGCGTGGCTGGCGGATCTGCGCGCGGGCCTTACCGGCTGGCTCGCGCCGCTCGGGGCCACCTGGGACACCGTGGTGCTCATCATCGGCGAGGCGGCGAAGGTGACCATCGCGCCGCTCGCCTGGCTCGCAATCGTCGGCGTGATCTACGGCCGCTCCGTGCAGCTCACTGAGCCGAAGATCGCGGTTCCGAAGGCCGCGGCGCGGATCGACGAGCGCTACCAGCACCTGCCCGAGCAGGTCCGTTCCAGGCTCGGCGATCTCTGGCGCGACTTTGCCTCGCGCTTCACCCCCATCTGGCGTGCAGTCCTCCACATGCGCACCGCAGGGCCGATGTTCATTGGTGGCTACATCCTCGCGTTCACCGCGGTGCTCTTCCTCGAGGGAGCGCTCAGGGTCGGCGTGTTCCGGGCGCTCGGACCGCACGACATCAACAGCTTCTGGCTGCTCGCGGACTCACTGATCCTGCTCATCGTGCCGCTCGTGATCGAGCCGATCCGCATGGCGCTCGTCGCGAGCAGCTACGACGAGATGATCGGGATCTCCGCGAACACCGGCAGCGCTCCGGGCGACACGATGGCCAGCGACAGCTCGCCCGCGTCCGTCGGCACCACGTAGTCGAGCGTCAGCTCGTAGGGGCCCATCTCGTCAGTGCACGCGACACTGCGCGTGAGGGGTTCCGCGCCGATAAGGCTCGACTGCTCCGCCCAGCGCCGCTCGCCGCCCCGCTCCCAGAGCTCGGGGACCTGGCAGGTGGCGCTCTCGCCGTCGTGGGGCACCACTGGCACTACGACGCGGATCAGCCTCGTGTTTGCGGGCAGGCCGAAGTCTGCGGCTACGAGCTCGGTTGTCTCTGCCGGGCCCAGGATGCCGCTGGCGTAATTCACTGCGCCGCCAGCGACGGGCACTGGGGTGGTGGGCTGGTTGGCCCGGTATCCGCTCCACGCGCTCCAGCTCATCACCCCGGCGGTCACGGGGAGCAGGAGCGCGAGGGCTGCGAGGGCCAGCCGGTTTCGGCGCCACCAAGTCATAGCTGCCCCCAATGCTCGTCGGTGATCTCTCGCTCCTGCACACGGGGCACCTCGTCAAGGTCAACGCTGAATCGCAGCAGCGAGTCGAGGCGCGTGTCCGCGTTCTCCGCGAACTCGAGACTTGCGTGACCTGTGGCACCCGCCGGGAGCTCGAATGCGATTCCCCCGGCGATGGGGACCCCTGCGATGAGCGGCCCAGCGGTGATGGAGGGAAAGCGCTCACTCGCGCGATACTCCCGCGCACCGCCCGCCGACCCCTCGCCGTGGATCACCAGCGCGACGCGGCCGAGGTAGGTCGCCGCGTCAGAGCCCGTGGCCGTCGCGGCAACATCGACGACGAGCCAGTTTCCCGGCTGCTCCCAGCTCCCCGCACGGACGGTGTCTGCGAATTCCATGTCGCTCGCCGCGACCGCGATCGTTCGCCCGTAGGCAGTCTCACCGAGCTGCGCGTCGACCACAAACGGGCGCTCGCTATCTGCGGTCGATGGGACAGCTCGCAGCAGGAGTGACGCGAGCGCGAGCAGGAGGAGGCCGGCCACCCAGACGGCAACCGTCCGCGCGCGGGGCCGCGCACGCGTCACGCGCCCGCCTCCGACTCAGGCTCTGGCTCTGGCTCTGGCTCTGGCTCTGCCTCAGGCTCGTCCGAGCCGCCGGCAATTGTCTCGAGGGTCACGGTGGCGACCTCGCTCGGGCTCGTCCATCGTTCGTCGCTGGTCAGCCGTTGGCCACGCTCGAGCTTTGCCTCGCGGATCACTACGGAGATCGTCTCGCCCACCCGCGCGCTCGCTTCGGGCACCACCCATGTCACGACCAGGTCGGCGGGCACGCCCGGCTGCAGCCACGGGCCGAGGGTTGCGTCATCAAGCCGCGCGATCGCGGTGGGCGCTGGATCGTCGGGCGCTTCGCCTGGCCCGTCGCCGGATCCCTCGCCAAGCGCGCCGAGCCCCTCGACCCGGAGCGCCTGTTCGACGGCCCCCGCTGAGGCGAGCAACGGTTCGCTCCAGCGGTTCTCGACCGTGACGAGCAGCGCAAGCACCCGCTCGCCCTCGCCGGCGTAGGCACCAGCCTGCGGGAAGCTATCGAACACCACCGCCCGCTCCACGGCCACCGACAGCTGTGGCCCGACGCGGGCCTCACCGGGTTCGAGCGACTCAACTGCCGCTTCGGCGACGGGAGCCAGGCCGCCGAAGGCTGCGGTCACTGCGAGGAAGACACCGGTCAAGATACTCGCGAACCAGCCGGTTGGGATGCGCTGCACCCAGCGCGACAGCCGAGTCCACCAACCGGGCGTTGCCACAGTGGTTGCGTCGGGGGCGGGATCAGGCACGAATTCAGTCTAAGGCCTATGTGTTCCCTGGTCAGGCCGTTGATTCCATTGGAATAGCGGGCTCCTCCAGGCCGTTGTACCGGATATGACTGATCTGAAGCTCTCCCTCCTGGACCTCGCAACGATCGAGGAGGGTGGCAGCGTCGCTTCGGCTCTGCAGCACTCTGTGAAGCTCGCGCAGGCGGCTGAGACCGCAGGGTACGACCGCATTTGGTATGCGGAGCACCACAACATGGCGACGATTGCCTCCAGCTCCCCCGCGGTGCTCATCGCTCACGTCGCCTCTCAGACCGAGCGCATCGGTCTCGGTGCGGGCGGCATCATGCTGCCGAATCACTCCCCGCTCGTCGTCGCCGAGCAGTTTGGCATGCTCGCGGAGCTGCACCCGGGCCGGATCCACCTGGGGCTTGGGCGCGCGCCCGGCACCGACGGCCTGACCTTCCGCGCACTGCGCCGCACGGTGCAGGCTGCCGATGCGTTCCCGAACGACGTGCTCGAGCTGCAGGCCTATCTCGGCGATCAGCTTCCGATCACCGCGGTGAACGCCTACCCCGGCCGCGGCACCAATGTACCCATCACGATCCTCGGGTCGAGCCTGTTCGGCGCGAACCTCGCGGCACAGCTCGGCCTCCCCTACTCGTTTGCCTCGCACTTCGCACCGCAGGCGCTGCAGGCCGCCGTGCAGCACTACCGCACGAACTACCAGCCAAGCGCGGCGCACCCCGAGCCGTACGTGAGCGCGGGCGTGAACGTCATCGCCGCGGAGAACGACGAGGCGGCACGTGCGCTGTTCGCCCGGGCCGAGGTCGAGCGCATTCGCGCGTTCCTGTCGCGCGGTCGCGATGTGCCGCTCACTGTCGAACAGGCGGAGTCGATTCGCGACACCCCAGCCGCGACCGAGATTCGCTCGATGATGCGTTACACGGCCGTCGGCGGGCCCGAACGGGTGCGCGAGCAGCTCGTTGACTTCGCGAAGCTCGCGGACGCCGACGAGCTCGTCACCGTGCACCCCGCGCCGACACGCGCCGAGCAGCTCGAGTCGATCAGGCTCGGAGCTGCGGGGTAGCGACCCCGAAGTAGCGGCTGCGGGCTGGCGTCGCGGCAGTTACCTTCCGGCGGGCGCAGCTACTCGACGGTGATGAGCCCGCGCATCTCGGGGTGCACCGAGCAGAGGTAGTCGAAGGCACCCGGCTCGTCGAAGACGTGCGTGTAGCTGCCCTCCATCATGAGCTCGCTCACGAAGCTGCCGTCTTTCGCGACAACGTCGTGTTCAGACGAAGCGCCCTCGAACACCCAGTTCACTGCCTGCCCCTGCTGAATGGTGATGTTGCTCGGCTCGAAGCGGTTGTCGATCACGCGAACGGTGATTGACACCTTCGCGTCGTCGTCAGACGGCACCACAGGTGGCTTCTCGGGCGAGCACGCGGCAAGCCCGAGCGCGAGCCCAAATACGGCGACGACCGCCGCGAGCCGGGCCGCGAGGTGCGCGGCGGCGCGTCGCGCGGTGCTGGATCGCTGCGCCGTGCTGGATCGCTGCGCCGTGCGCGCCGGGATCGCCGCGCGGCCAGTCTCACTCTGCAGCGTCGCCATTAGTGCACGTGCATCGCGCGCGCGGCGTCGGTGATCGCGCCGGTGAGCGAGGGGTAGACGGTGAAGGCCGAGGCGACCTGGTCGACCGTGAGGCGGTGTTCGACGGCGAGCGCGAGCGGGAAGATGAGCTCGCTTGCGCGGTGCGCGACGATGACGCCGCCGATGACCGTGCCGGAGGCCTTCCACGCGAACAGCTTCACGAAGCCGTCGGTGAAGCCGATCATCTTCGCGCGCGGGTTCGCGTTGAGCGGGATCGTGTGGCTGATCGCGGTCGCCATCGTCGTCGCGTCGGCGAGGGTGCGCTCGTTCCAGCCGACGGTCGCGATCTCCGGGTAGGTGAAGACGTTCGACGCGACGTTGCGCAGGTCGATCGGGCGCACGAAGTCGCCGAGCGCGTGCATGATTGCGGTGCGACCCTGCATCGAGGCGACAGACGCGAGCGGGAAGAAGTCGGTGCAGTCGCCCGCGGCGTACACCGAGGGGATCGACGTGCGTGCGACCTTGTTGACCTTGATGTGCCCGCTGTCGCTGAGCTCGACGCCTGCCTCTTCGAGGCCGAGGCCCGCGGTGTTCGGGATCGATCCGACGGCCATGAGGCAGTGGGATCCCTCGACGACGCTGCCGTCTGCGAGCGTCACGCGAACGCCGTCGGCGGTGCGCTCGACCGCGTCGGCGCGCGACTTCGACATCACGTTCATGCCGATGCGCTTGAACTCGTGTTCGATCACGGCCGCCGCGTCTGGGTCTTCTCCGGGGAGCACCTGCTCGCGACTGGAAACCAGTGTCACCTCGGCTCCGAGGGTGGCATAAGCGTTCGCGAACTCCGCGCCGGTGACGCCAGAGCCCACAACCACGAGGTGCTCAGGAACATCCTGCAGATTGTAGAGCTGCTGCCAGGTGAGGATCCGCTCACCGTCAGGCTTTGCCGAGTCGAGTTCGCGCGGGCTTGCACCGACCGAAACCACGATCGTGTCGGCCTCGATGCGGTCGAAGTCGGTTCCGCCATCTTGCGAGGTCGACACGAGCACGGCGTTCGGACCGTCGAGCCTGCCCGACCCCTGCACGAGCCGCACGCCGCTCTCCTCGAGGCTCTGGCGCATGTCGGTCGACTGGGCACCGGCCATCGCGAGCAGGCGCTTGTTCACGGCTGCAAGGTTCACTGCGATCTCGGGGCGCACGGGCTTGCCGTCGCCGCCGGGCAGAAACGCCTGCACACCCAGCTTTCCCGCGTCGCGCACCGACTGCACCGCGCCAGCGGTCGCGATGAGGCTCTTTGACGGAACAACGTCGGTGAGCACCGCGGAGCCGCCGACTCCGGCCCGCTCCACGAGCGTCACCTCTGCACCCAGCTGCGCGCCCGCGAGAGCCGCTTCGTACCCCCCAGGTCCGCCGCCGAGTACAACGATCCTGTGCTTACGTTCTTTCGCCATATGACAAGTCTAGGCGTGCTCGGGCATACTCGGCACCGTAGGATCAAGGACTAGAGCCCCGCGCCAGCGTTCTTCTGCGCGCGGGCTGAGCACGCGACAGCGACGTTGGAGGCAATTGGTGACGGACACGACAGCAGAACCGGTACTTGAACGCGACCCGGGTATGCCTTCGAGCACATGGCGGATGCGAAGCGACGCATGGGAGTACCTCCGCATTGCCGTGAAGCGGCTCGCACTCGGCGACCGGTCTGAGGCCAGTGAGGCGCTTGCGGCAGACAGCGAGATTTTCCGTTCCCTCCGCGCCCTCGAAACGCTCGAGATGTACTGGGCGGGTTTCGGCCAGCGCTACGTCACCACCATCAGCAAGCTCCTCTCGGCCGGGGAGTACCAGTCGGCGCTCGACCGCATCGGACGCGTCGTGAACCGGCTTCGCGCGGTCGGCACCTCAGAAGAGGCCGCCGGCGACACCGATCCTGACGCAGACGATGAGGCGTTGAGCGACAACGACCCGCGCCCCCGCTTCGAGGTGCTCGTTGTCGATGAGACCACCGACGCAGATCGCGACACCATGCGCGCGGAGAGCTTCCGCATGCGCAGCGCCGCCGACACCTTCGTCTACGAGTACGTGATCGTACCCTCCGCAGACGACGCGGTTGCGGCCGTGCTCACCAACCCGAACATTCTCGCCTGCGTCGTTCGTCCCGGCTTCAGCGAGCGCACCAAGCAGACGCTCAGCCGCGACCTGCGCGAGACCATCGAGCTCGCCCACGAGGCGACGGTCGCCCCACAGACCACTGCGCGCAGCCCGCTGGCCTCGGTGCAGCGCGTGCTCGGCCTCGCCGATACACTCTCCTCGCTCCGGCCCGAGCTCGACCTGTACCTCATGGCCGGCGCGCACATCGAGGAGCTCGCGGGCGCACTCACAAAGCGGTTCCGGCGCGTGTTCAGGCGCGAGGATCACCTCGAGCTGCACCTCTCGCTGCTGCGCCGCGTCTCCCACCTCTACGACACCCCGTTCTTCACCGCGATTCAGGATCACGCCCGCCGCCCCGTCGGCGTCTTCCACGCGCTTCCGGTGGCCCGCGGCGGCTCCGTAATGTCGTCGAAGTGGATCCGCGACCTCGCCGAGTTCTACGGCCTGAACCTGCTGCTCGCCGAAACGAGCGCGACCTCGGGCGGGCTGGACTCGCTGCTCGCACCGGTCCACACGCTGAAGAAGGCGCAGGAGCTCGCCGCCCGCGCATACGGCGCGAAGCATACGTTCTTCGTCACCAACGGCACCTCGACCGCCAACAAGGTCGTGCACCAGGCGATCGTCGCGCCGAACGACGTCGTGCTGGTCGACCGCAACTGCCACAAGTCGCACCACCACTCGATGATGCTCACGGGCGGGCGTCCCGCATACCTCGACGCGTACCCGCTGAACGACTTTGCCTTCTACGGCGCCGTGCCGCTCGACCGCATCAAGCAGCTCCTCCTCGACTACCGCTCAGCCGGTCGCCTCGACGAAGTACGCCTCGTGACGCTCACGAACACGACGTTCGACGGGATCGTCTACGACCCCTTCCGGGTCATGAGCGAGTGCCTCGCTATCAAGCCCGACCTGGTATTCCTGTGGGACGAGGCGTGGTTCGCATTCGGCGCATTCCACCCCGTGACGCGTCGCCGCACCGCTATGGCCTCGGCAAAGCTCCTCGAGCAGCAGCTGCAGTCCGCAGCTCACGAGAGCGCCTACACCGAGCAGCAGCAGATCCTCTTCGCCGAGGACGGCACCCCCGCCCCCGACGAGGTCTGGCTGCGCGAGCGCCTCATCCCGTCGCCGGCGGCGCGGATCCGTGTCTACGCGACGCAGTCCACGCACAAGACCCTCACAGCGCTCCGCCAGGGGTCGATGATTCACGTCTGGGATCAGGACTGGGTGCGCGACGCGCAAGATCCATTCCACGAGGCGTACATGACGCACACCTCGACGTCGCCGAACTACCAGATCCTCTCCTCGCTCGACATCGGACGCCGCCAGGTCGAGCTCGAAGGCTTCGAGCTCGTGCAGCGCCAGCTTGATCTGGCGACGAGCCTGTCGCAGGCGATCGCTCGCCACTCGCTCCTGCGGCGCACCTTCAAGGTGCTCACCGCGCACGACCTCATCCCCGAGCAATACCGCGAGATCGGCCGACCGATGCCGCACCGTGACGGGCTCGCCGGCATGTGGGAGGCGTGGGCGAACGACGAGTTCGTCGTCGACCCCTCGCGCATCACGATCGAGATCTCGCGCACGGGCGTCGACGGCGACACGTTCAAGCATGAGCACCTCATGGACCGCTACGGCATCCAGGTGAACAAGACGAGCCGCAACACGGTGCTGTTCATGACGAACATCGGCACCTCACGCAGCTCAATCGCGTACCTCATCGAGGTGCTCGTGAAGCTCGCCGAGCGGTTTGAGGAGGAGCAGGCGCAGCGCGATCCAGAACAGCCGCTTCCCGCCGAGATCGCAATGCCGCCGCTGCCCGATTTCAGCTCGTTTGCGCCCGAGTACTCGACCGACGGCGAGCGCCCAGACGGGGACCTGCGCAAGGCATTCTTCAAGGGGCAGCGCCGCGGCAACATCGAGTACGTACTCGGAGACGAGCTCCGCAAGCGCGTCGACGCCGGCGAGCAGCCAATCTCCGCGGGCTTCGTCACGCCCTACCCGCCTGGCTTCCCGGTGCTCGTGCCGGGGCAGGTGGTCTCTCCCGAGGTGCTCGCGTTCATGAAGGTGCTCGACACCCGCGAGATCCACGGCTACGACCCGCTGCGCGGCTACCGCATCATCAAGAACGCCTAGCCTCCGCGTTCGCCCAGACGTCGCTCTGAATACGCGGGGTGCCCTCCATCTGGAGGGCACCCCGCGTAGACTTGGGCCCATGAGCACCTCTTCAGAACCGCAGGCCCTCGCGGCCGAGGCAGCAGCAGTGATCGCCGATCTCACCGGCGTCGCGCAGCACGACATCGCCCTCACACTCGGCAGCGGCTGGGGCAAGGCAGCAGACTCCATCGGCGAGACCGTTGCAGTCATCACCGCTGATCAGGTTCCCGGCTTCCACGCGTCTGGGGTTCCCGGCCACCCCGGCACCCTGCGCTCCGTGCGCATGCCCAACGGCAAGCACGCGCTCATCATCGGCGCACGCACCCACTTCTACGAGGGCCGCGGCGTCCGCGCCGTCGTGCACGGCGTCCGCACCGCCGCCGCCGCGGGCGCGAAGGTCATGGTGCTCACCAACGGTGCCGGTGGCGTGAACCCCGCCTACAAGCCGGGCATGCCCGTGCTCATCACCGACCACATCAACCTCACTGCGACCTCCCCGCTCGAGGGCGCGACGTTCGTTGACCTCACCGACCTGTACTCGCCGCGGCTGCGCGAGATCGCACACAGCGTCGACCCCTCGCTGCACGAGGGTGTCTACGTGCAGTTCACCGGCCCGCACTACGAGACCCCCGCCGAGGTGCGCTACGCGGGCATTATCGGTGGTGACATCGTCGGCATGTCAACCGCGCTCGAAGCCATCGCGGCCCGCGAGGCAGGCATGGAGATCATCGGCCTGTCACTCATCACGAACCTGGCCGCCGGCATCCAGGAGACGCCGCTGAGCCATGCCGAGGTCATCGAGGCCGGCCGCGAGGCTGAGCCGCGTCTCGCTGCGCTGCTCAGCGAAATCGTCACGCGCTTCTAGCGCCGAGCAAGAGCGAAGCGGGCTGTGTGCCGGGAATCCCGACACACAGCCCGCTTCGCTCTTCGCAGTGTTCGCTGAGTTCGCAGCCTTACGGGGCCGCGACCTCCTGCGCATCCTTGAAGTACAGCGTGTTCAGCGGTGTGAGGAACCAGCCCTCAACCGTCGGTGCCGTCATCATGTACTTCGAACGGTAGTAGAGGTTCAGCACAGCGTTGTCGCTGCCGATGAGGATCTCTTCCGCCTGGTGCATGAGCTCAGCGCTCTGTACGGGATCGGTCTCCGAGTTGATCTTCGTGAGCAGCTCGTCGTACGCGGGGTTCGCGTAGTTCGAGTTGTTCAGCACCGAATCGCTTGCGAACCCAGCGAGGAAGGTCATCGGGTGCAGGTAGTCGCCGCCCCAACCCATTGCAGCGATATCGAAGTCGCCCGCGGTGATTCCGTCGTAGTAGACCTTCCACTCCTCGGTGGTGATCTTCATGTCGATGCCGAGGTTTTCCTTCCACATCTGCTGCAGCGCCTCAGCAACCTTCTTCACCGTGTCATCGGTGTAGTAGGAGAGCTCGATCGCAGGCAGGCCCTCGCCGTTCGGGAAGCCAGCCTCTTCGAGGAGCTTCTTCGCGGTCTCGACGTCGCCCGCGGGCTTGATGCCCCAGTCCGGGCGCTCGGCGGTGAAATCCTCACCATCAAGCACGTAGCCCGGTGCGACAATGCCCGTGCCCGGCTGGTCTGACGACTGCAGCACCTTCTCGATAAGCGCGCTGCGGTCGATCGCCAGGGTGAGCGCCTGGCGCACCTTCGGGTTCGTGAACGGCTCCTTCTCAAGGTTCATGATGAAGTAGGTCGTGCCGAACTGCGGCACAACGTAGAGGTCATCACTCTCTGCCTTGAGGCGGGGAAGATCGTCGGTGGGAACGGTCATCACGCCGTCAATCTGGCCCGACTCAAACGCGGTGAGCGCGGTCGACTGGTCGGGGATCACGCGCAGGGTGATCTCTTCGAGCTTCACCGAGTCAGCGTTCCAGTAGTTCGGGTTCTTTGCGAGCGTGATGCTCTTGCCGAAGCTGATGTCGGTGACCATGTAGGCACCGTTCGAGACGTAGCTCTCGGCCTTCTTCGCCCAGGTGTCGGCCTTGCCCTCGACGGCGTCTTCCTTGACCGCGTTGAACGGGTACATGTTCAGCATCGGCAAGAAGAACGGGGTCGGAGTCTTCAGCTTCACGACGAGCGTGTTCTCGTCGGGCGCCGAGATGCCCACGGCGTCACGCTCCGCTTCGCCGGCAAAGAACTCCTCAGCACCGACGATGTAGTCGGTGAGGAGGTTCGAGTACTGGCCGGCAAGGTCGCGGTCAAGCACGCGGAACCAGGAATACTCGAAGTCGGCGGAGGTGAGATCGCTGCCGTCAGACCACTTCAGCCCCTCGCGGAGGTTGAAGGTGTATTCGAGGCCATCGTCGCTGATCTCCCAGTCCTCGGCGAGACCGCCGACGAGGTTGTTCTCGGAGTCGTAGGTCACGAGCGGCTCGAACGCGTTCTGAATGACGGGCGAGGCAAAGCTGTTGCTCGTGACGCCGGGGTCAAGGCTGTCAGCCTCTTCGTTGACAGCCCAGACGATCTTCTGGTCGATATCGCCGGCGGAACCGGCAGGGCCGCCCCCGCCACTGCAACCGGCGAGTAGCATCGCGGCGGCAGTTGCGAGCGCCGCGGTGCCTAACGTGAGTTTCTTCATCGTGTTTCTCCTTCAGGGTGGGATGGTGAAGTTCGTGAGGGGCAGAGCCGCTAGCCGACCATGTGGCAGGCGACCTGGTGACCGGCCCCGACGTCGCGCATTGCCGGAACGACTTCGGCGCAGATCTCCTGGGCGAGCGGGCACCGCGTGCGGAAGCGACAGCCGCTCGGTGGGTTGATGGGGCTCGGGAGATCGCCCTCGATCGACGGCTCGAGCCTGCGGGCCGACGGCGACGGGTCAGCAATCGGGATCGCCCGCAGCAGCCCCTGCGTGTAGGGGTGCAGCGGGTTTCGGTAGATCTCTTCCGAGTCGCAGATCTCGACGAGCGAGCCGAGGTACATGACGCCGACCCGGTCCGAGACGTGGCGCACCATCGCGAGATCGTGCGCGATGAACAGAAAGGTGATACCTCGCTCCTGCTGGAAATCCTGCAGGAGGTTGATCACCTGGGCCTGCACCGATACGTCGAGCGCGGAGATTGCTTCATCTGCGATGACGACCTTGGGGTCGAGGATCAGGGCGCGGGCAATTCCGATCCGCTGTCGCTGTCCGCCCGAGAACTCGTGCGGGTAGCGGCCCATGTGCTCACGCGACAGCCCCACGGCCTCGAGGATCTCGCGCACCTGGTCGCGGCCCTCGCGGGCGGTGCGCACGATCTTCTGCGCAATGAGCGGCTCAGCCACGATCTCGTCGACAGTCATGCGACTGTTCAACGACGAGGCCGGGTCCTGGAAGATCATCTGGATCTGCGGCCGGATCGGCCGGAGCTCACGCTCGCTCAGGTCGGTAATATCTGTGCCGTCGAGCTCAATACGCCCGCCGGTTGGCTTGTACATGCGGATCACCGTGCGGGCGACGGTCGATTTGCCGCAACCGGATTCGCCAACGAGCCCCAGGGTCTCGCCCTGGGCAATGTCGAAGCTCACATCATCGACGGCGTGCACCTTGCTCCCGCGCTTGCCCGAGACCGGAAAGTGCTTGACGAGATTCTCAACCTTCAACATGCGCTGCACGCACCTCCATAAACGGGTTATTCTCGGCGGGCGCCTCTGGGGAGAGGAGGTGACACTTCGACGTGTGGGTCGGCGACAGGCGCACCTCGGCGGGCTGGACCTCGTTGCAGATGTTGCGCGCGAACTCGCAGCGCGCCGCAAACGGACAGCCGGGAGGCGGATCAAGCAGGTCCGGCGGGGTGCCAGGGATCGATTCAAGCCGCTGCGTTCGGTCGCCGTCGATGCGCGGAACGGAGGCGAGCAGCCCCAGCGTGTAGGGGTGTGCGGTCTCCGAGAAGATCTCGTCGAGCGTTCCCTCTTCTACGATCGTCCCGCCGTACATGACGATGACGCGCGAGCAGAGCTCGGCGACGACACCGAGGTCGTGGGTGATGAAGACGACGCTCATGCCGAGGTCGGCCTGCAGCCTGCGCAGGATCCGCAGGATCTGATCCTGGATCGTCACGTCGAGCGCGGTTGTCGGCTCGTCAGCGATGAGCACTTCCGGGTCGCATGCGAGCGCCATTGCGATCACTACGCGCTGTCGCATGCCGCCCGAGAACTCGTGCGGGTATGACCCGTAGCGCCGCTCGGGCTCGGGAATGCGCACAAGCCGGAACAGCTCGAGCACGCGTTCCTTCGCCTCAGCCTTGCTGAGCTTCGTGTGCGTGTCGAGCATCTCCTGCACCTGCTTGCCCACAGTGATCAGTGGGTTGAGGCTCGACATGGGGTCTTGGAAGACCATCGAGATTCGCGCACCTCGCACCTCGCGAAGCTGCTCTTCTGCGAGTCCAACGAGGTCGGTTCCGTCAAAGTTCACCGATCCCTTGGTGATCTTGCCACCCCGGCCGAGCAGCTGCATCACCGACATCGCCGTGACGCTCTTGCCGCTGCCTGACTCACCGACGACGCCGAGAATCTCACCGCGCTCGAGCGAGAAGTTGACGTCTCGCACCGCCTGCACCTCACCACGACGGGTGAAGAAGGAGGTGTGCAGGTTTTCAATTTCAAGCACCTTGGCCATTGTTACCTCCGCTGCTTGGGGTCGAGGGCGTCGCGCAGGCCGTCGCCAATGAAGTTGAACGCGAACATGAGAATGCAGATCGCCGCTGCCGGAATAAACAGCTGATACGGCGACGACCGCAGCGTGGCAAGCGCGTCGTTCGCCATCGTGCCGAGGCTCGCCATCGGCGGAGCGACGCCCAGCCCGATAAAGCTCATGAACGCTTCAATGAAGATCGCGGAGGGAATGAGCATCGTGGCAGTGACCACAATGGAGCCGGTGACGTGCGGAATAATGTGCTGGCCGATGATCCTGACGTTGCCGGTGCCCAGCGTCCGAGCCGCAGCAACGAACTCTTGCTCCCGGACCGTGAGCACCTGGCCTCTCACCACGCGCGCCATATCAACCCAGTACACGGTACTCAGCGCGATGACGATACTTAAGAAGCCGCTCGAGTTGCTCAGCAGCACCTGGATGAGCACAACGTACAGGATGAGTGGAATCGTGCTGACGATGTCGACGACACGCATCATCACCGCGTCGACGTTGCCCGAGAAGAACCCGGAGATCCCCCCGTACACCACGCCGATCAGCAGGTTGACCGCCATTGCGATCACCGCGATCGTGAGCGAAATACGCATCCCGAACATGAGACGTGTGAGGATGTCCCGGCCGAGCCCGTCGGTGCCGAGCACGTGCTCCTTATTCCAGAGCTGCTTCGTTTCGGTCACGGGCTGGCCGTCGTAGAGAAACTTGGCCGGCTTTGCCTTGTAGTCGAGCGAGAGTTTCGCCCCGCCAAGGTCAAAGTTCACGCGCTTCTTCACCGGATCCTCAACGCCTCCGTCGATCGCTCCGACGAGAGAACCGTCGGCACGGAGCTCGACAACCTTGAGGTTTTGCGTGGCATAGAAGAATCGCCCGTCAGCCTCGCTCGCCTTCATCGTCGGCGGGAGGTTCACGTACGACAGGTTTTGTTTGTCGTAGGAGTGTGACGAAAGCATGGGCCCAAAGGTCGCGAGCAGCGTCATCAGCAGCACGACGATCACGCCGAAAACGGCGAGTGGCGTGCGCAGAAAACTACTGATCGTGGCTTTCGCAAAAGACTGGCTGGGGCGCGAGAGCGCCTCCTTGGAGAGCGTCCCCTTGGCCAGCGGTGCCCAGGGGTCACTAGACCGGACGGAGTCGTCGAGATGGCGCGTCATGGTGTTCTGGGTCCCGTCACTTGAGCCTGATCCGCGGATCAATGAGGCTGTACAGAATGTCGATGAGGAACATCATGGTGATCAGGATCGCGGCGTAGAACACCGTGACTCCCATGATCGCCGTGTAGTCCCGGTTACTGATCGAGTTCACGAACTGCTGCCCGAGACCCGGGATCGCGAAGATCTTCTCGATCACAAACGATCCGGTCACCAGCCCCGCGAGTGTGGGCCCCAGGATCGCGAGCACCGGAATGAGCGCGTTCCGCAGTGCGTGCCGTACAACGATGACGCTCGGCTTGAGCCCCTTCGCCTTTGCCGTGCGAATGTAGTCTCGACCAAGCTCTTCCAACAGGCTCGCGCGCACGAGCCTTGCGATGAAGGCGAGCGCGAAGCCGGCACCGGCGATCACCGGCATGATGAATGCTTGCGGCGAATCGAGGCCGAACGCGGGCAGCACCCCGAGCTTGAGCGAGAACACGTACATGAGGAGCGTCGCGATCACGAACGACGGCAGCGCAACTCCGATGGTCGCGAGCACCATCGTCACAACGTCTTGCCAGCGACCGTTCTTCAGGGCGGCGATGATGCCCATGGGGAGGGCGATGGCCAGCGCGAAAGCCATGGTGACGAGACCAAGCTGCGCGGACACCGGGAATCCGGCCGCGATGAGATCGTTGACCTGCATGCCCTCGTACTTGAAGGATGGGCCGAAGTCCAACCGCAAGAGCCCGAGCATGTAGTTGCCGTACTGCACG
>NZ_JBLUNZ020000023.1:0-40686 GCF_048061935.2 Leucobacter sp. BZR 635
TGATCGGATCGTCGAGGCGGTATTTGTCGCGGAGCGCAGCCTCGATATCCGGTGGCAGATTTCGATCCGACGTAAATGGCCCGCCGGGAATGGCGTGCATCATAAAGAACGTAATGGTGGCGATCACCAACAACGCGACGAACATAAAGAGGACGCGTTTCACCACGTATCGAGCCATTCGCACTTCCTCGGGCATGTAACGGACGGAATGACCGTATCTTATGGCCTTCACCCACTGTCGGTGCAAATCTAGCCAAACACTCGAATATTATGTTCAACTAAAGGCGTAGAGTAGCGACAATTTGTCTCGTAGATGAATTCAAAGACTCACCCGAAGGAGACGAAGTGGAACTTGACGACATTCATCGCAGAATGATCAGCATCCTCCAAACGGAAGGACGGATTTCAATCAACGCTCTCTCGGAGCGGCTTGGCATCTCTCGATCAAATGCCTATCAACGCCTTGAACGGATGATCGACTCTGGCGTCATTACCGGCTTCAGCGCCCAGGTCTCACCTCCCGCCGTCGGCCTCGGAATCGCCGCGCTCGTCTTCGTCACGATCAAACAACGCCTGTGGGATGAATTCCTCGAGGGGGTCCGGCAGATTCCAGAACTCGAGTACTTCGCAGTGACCACGGGTGAGCACGACTGCATGCTGCTCGTCCGCTCGGCTGATGTCGCAGGAGTGCACACGCTCGTTTCCTTCGAGCTCGCGAAGTGGCGCTCGGTTGAATCAACAGAGACCGTGTTCCTGATGGACGAAGGCAGGTTTTGGCCCGAAATTCCGGCATCGCAGAGCACCGGCGCGACTGAGACCCCGGCGGTCGGGGTCACCCGGTTGGTTCGCACCCGGACGCATCCCCAGGCACAGGCAACCGCGGAAGCATCAGCTCAGGCGGCGAAGCAGGCTGCGAAGCTCGCTGCGAAGCAGGCCACACGATAGGCAGTCCTGCGCGGTTCTGCGGCTCCTTCCAGCATGCCGAGACCGCTACCAGCATTCACGGGGGCCTGGTGGTAGTTTGATCTGGCTACAGCGCTACCCAAGTATCCGCACAGCGCTCACAGAACAGCACAACCCGAAAAACATTACCGAAGTGGGGGCAGGATGGCATCGAACCAGCTCGAAGCGCTACTCGAGCGCGCACGCGCATGGGCCGCGCACGACATCGACCCGGCCACGCAGGCTGAAGCGGAGCGGCTGATCACCCTGGCGGCCGCAGGCGACGAGCCCGCGGCCACCGAGCTTGCCGAATCCTTCGGGGATCGGCTGGCGTTCGGCACAGCGGGACTCCGCGGCAGGCTCGGAGCCGGCCCCTCGCGCATGAATCGCGTCGTCGTCTCCCAGACGAGCGCCGGTTTCGCCGCATTCCTCCTCGAGCGCGCCGCCCGCGGCGAGACGAGCAGTCCGCCTTCAATCGTCATCGGCTACGACGCGCGGATGAACTCCGATGTCTTTGCGCGCGATACCGCTGAGATCATGGCGGGAGCCGGCGTCCAGGTCACGCTGTTTCCGAGTTTCGGCCCGACGCCGCTCGTTGCGTTCGCCGTGCGCCACCTCGGGGTGTCCGCTGGCGTCATGATTACCGCGAGCCATAATCCGCCACGGGACAACGGTTACAAGGTCTTCCTCGGCGACGCTGACAACGGCTCGCAGATTGTCGCCCCGGTCGACGGGATCATCGCCGCACGGATCGATGCCGCAGCAGCTGGACCCGTGGCAGATCTCCCGCGAAGCGACTCCTTCACCGTTGCCGGGCCAGAGATCACCGACGCCTACGTGACACGCACGGCCGCCTCACTGCTCGCCGGATTCCCCGTCACGCATGACGGCCGCACCCTCAGCGAAGAGGTCCCGCTGAAGGTTGTCTACACCGCGATGCACGGCGTTGGCGCCGAGATCTCAGAGCGGGTGCTGCTCGCAAGCGGCCTGCCACTGCCGATCCCGGTGCCCGAACAGGTCACTCCTGACGGCAACTTCCCCACGGTTGATTTCCCGAACCCCGAGGAGCCTGGCGCGCTCGATCTCGCCTACCGCACCGCTCGCGAGGTCGGTGCCGAGCTCATCATCGCCCACGATCCAGATGCAGATCGCCTTGCCATCGCGCTGCCCGACTCCGCCGAGGAGTCTGGCTACCGCCGCCTCACCGGCAACGAGCTGGGGCTGCTCCTCGGATGGCGTGCCTCAGAACGAGCCGCGCAGGATGCCGAAGAGCGCAAGATCCCCCTCAGCGGTACGCTCGCGTGCACGATCGTCTCGTCACCCGCGCTGCGCGCCGTGGCGAAGGATTACGGGCTCGATTACGCCGAGACCCTGTCCGGGTTCAAGTGGGTCTCCCGCGTGCCAAACCTGGTGTTTGGCTTCGAGGAGGCGCTCGGCTATCTCACGCAGCCGCACGTTGTCCGCGACAAGGACGGCATCTCCGCAGGGGCCGACGCCATCGCGATGGCCCGGTGGGCGAAGGGCCGCGGCTCCGACGTCTGGGGACTGCTCGAGGAGGCCAGTGAGCGGTTCGGGCATTTCGCGAGCAGCCAGATCACGCTGCGGCTCGATTCGATGGCTGCGGCCGCGGAGCTCGCAGCGAAGATCCGCACCGCCCCGCCCACCGCGTTTGGCGTGCGTGCCGTAACCGCGGCAACCGACCTGCTCGAGCCTGGACTCGCTGAGGTTCCCGCGAACGTGCTGCGCTACGACCTGGCCGACGGCTCGCGCGTGATGATTCGCCCGAGTGGTACCGAGCCGAAGCTGAAGCTGTACCTCGACACCTTTAGCGAGAAGGGCAAGGCTTCGAAGCGGCGGGCGGCCGCTGAGCGCGCCCTCACCGATCTCGAAGCCGACGTGCGCTCCTTCCTTGAGGCGCTGCAGGCGTAGGCCGCGGGCTTCGGTGCCTCCCCCGCACCCTCTCACCCCCGATTAATTCATTCCGCCCCTTGCACATCCCGTGCAAGGGGCGGAATGAATTAATCGGGGTATGGAGGATGGCCGGGGCGGGCGGCGTCCCGCGGCAGCGGAGCAGCGGGGCAGCCCGGCGGGCTACCTCCGGTTACAGCGCGTCGCGGTGCGCCTCCCGCAGGTCTTCCACTGCCCGGTCGAGCGAGGGGTCATCGCCGCGCGCGAGACCTGCATACTGCAGCAGCACGCCATCAGCGGTCGGGATCGCCTTCACCCAGAGCCTGCGGCGCGGCACGAACAGCGACCAGATCAGCCCGCCAAGCGACAGCAGCGCGAAGATTAGGATGCCAATCTGGAACGGGTTCTGCATCACGTCAAACGACGCGTAGCGCGGCACAGCCTCGAAGCTCACCGTGCCGAGCCCATTCGGAAGGTCGGCGGACTCACCGGGGCGCAGCTCAATCGACGGCTTTTCGATGGCGCGGCCAGTGAGCTGCTCCATCTTGCCTGTTTCGAGCGAGTACACCGACTGCGGCACGCCGTCGTCGACGCCGAGGTCGCCCGCGAACGCGTCGAGCGTGAGCACAGGGTTCTCGAGATCAGGGTAGTTCGAGGTGTACGCGCCCGACTCCAGCTTGGTCTGGGTCGGGTAGAAGAAGCCGCGCAGACCCAGCTGGGTTGCCTCGCCGGAATCGTCGGTCAGCCCGTTGAGCACCTTCACGACGCCGAGCGAGGTGAGGTTCGGGTCGGCCCCCTGCGGGATGAACACGACCGATTCCTCGAAGACGATCTCATCAGCGGCGTTCCGCACCACGATCGTCGGCGCGTAGCCGTTTGCGAGGAGATAGATCGGCGAGTTATGCACCCGCAGCGGGTGGTTCACGCGGATCTCCTCCGCGCTCTCGTTGCCCTGCGGGTCGGTAAGCGTCATGCTCGCGATGAACTCGCGCACCTGACCGATGGAGTTCGGGCTCGCGTCCGCATCGTCTGGCGTGATGTAGTTCACCTCGAGGTCGTCGAGGCGGAGGCTGAAGGGCTCGAGCGTGTCCGAGCGGAAGGCGCGGCCGGCGTTCGCCGAGTCGTAGTCGATGAGCTGGTTCACGAAGCTCTCGCCCTCGTAGAGCACGCGCTGACCGTTGAAGGTAAAGGCGCTGCCAAGACCGACGCAGACGAGCACGCCGACGAGCGCGACGTGGAAGAGCAGGTTGCCGGTTTCGCGGAGGTAGCCGCGCTCGGACGACACTGAGACCTCGGAGACGCCGCGGTGTGTGGCTTCCTGGATCTCGGCGCGGTAGCGCTGGCGGCGGAGCATGCTCGCCGCCGATTCGACGGCGGCGTGCGCGAAGGCGAGGCGCTCTTCCTCGGTCGCGTCTTCGTTCGTAACGCGGATCTCGGAGAAGCCCGCCATGCGGTTCAGGCGCGCCGGGGTCTTCGGCGGGGTTCCGCGCCACGCGTTCCAGTGGTGCTTGATGCGCGGCAGCACGCAGCCAATAAGCGAGATGAACAGCAGGAGGTAGATCGCCGAGAACCAGACGGAACCATAGACGTCGAACGCCTGAATCGGGAACGCGTCGAGGATCTTGAAGAGCGTCGGGTTGTCCTTCTCATACTGGATGACGCCGTTGGGGTCGGCACCACGCTGCGGCACGAGCGACCCGGGGATCGCCGCAACAGCGAGCAGCAAGAGCAGGATGAGGGCGACGCGCATGCTCGTGAGCTGTCGCCAGAACCACCGCATCCAGCCGGTGAACCCGAGATCGGGGCTAGTGACTGCCGCTGGAGCGCCGGAGCCGTCGTCATAATCAGAGGGGCGTGACATAGCCACCAATCCATACTTGAAGTTCGCTCATGATGAGCCCCCAGAGCCCTGTGACCATCAGGAGCCCGAGAACAATAAGAATCACGCCGCCGACGATGTTCACCGTGCGGATGTGGCGCTTGAAGAAGGTCATGGTCTGCGTCATCCAGCCGAAGCCGAAGGCAGCCAGCACGAACGGAATGCCGAGACCGAGGGAGTACAGCAGCGCGAGGAGTGCCGCGCGGCCGACCGAGCCCTGCTGCATCGCGAGGAGGCTGACGGTGCCGATCGTCGGCCCGAGGCAGGGTGCCCAGCCGATCGCGAACACGATGCCGAGGAACGGGGCTCCCGCGAGCCCGACCTTCGGACTGATCTTTAGCCGGGTCGTGCGCTGGAAGCGCGAGAACGCGCCCATGAACACGAGCCCCATGATGATCACCACGACGCCCATGACCCGCAGGATCACGTCTTGCCAATCGAGGTACCACGTACTCGCGCCGACGGCTCCGGAGAGCGTCAGCAGCACGACAAACACGATGGCGAAGCCGAGCACGAAGAGGATCGAGCCGAGCACCATCCGATTGCGCTCGCGACGCCCCGCGGCCTTCGGGTTCGCCGCGTTCGGGCTGGGGGTGCCCGCGACTCCGGATACGTATGCGAGGTATCCGGGGATCAGGGGCAACACGCAGGGTGACAGGAACGAAACGAGGCCCGCAGCGACCGCGATCGCGGATGCAACGAGGAGCTGCCCGTCGGCAATGATCTCCTGGATTCCCATTAGTTTTTGCCCGCGGCGGGCTGCTCTTCGAGCGTCTCCGTGATGAGCGTGTGCAACTGCGAGGCCCCTGCGAGCTGGCCGACGACCGTGTGCGCGATGCGCCCCTCGGTGTCGAGAATGAGCGTCGTCGGTACCGCGTTCAGCGGAATCTGGCCGGCGAATGCGCGCTGAACAGAGCGCCCGCCCGGGTTGTCGAGGATAGATTCGTATTCGATACCGAACTCAACGCCGAACTGCTTCGCTTGCGCTGCCTGGTCGCGGGTATTGACTCCCACGAACTTCACGCCCTGCGGCTCGAACTCGTTGTATGCCTCGACGAGGTCGGGGGCCTCGGCGCGGCACGGCGCACAGCCCGCGTACCAGAAGTTCACGACGGTGATGCTTCCGAGGGTGTCGTCGGAACCAAGCTGGTTGCCGAACTCAGTCTCGCCGCCGAACTCGACGGCTGCGCCGCGGTCGTCAGCGGGGAACGAGGCGGAGGATCCATCGCCCGCAACGTAGCCCTTGTCGCCACCGTCCTGCCACTGCGAGGACAGGCTATCGGCTTCGCTCGTGCTGCAGCCGGAAAGGCCAAGCGCGAGGGCAGCGCCCAACGCGGTTACCGCGGCGAATCGTCGCGCGTTCATACAGCTCCTACATCGGTTGCGTCGCCGAGGAGCGACTCTGCCGGGTTGCGGTAGTCCACCTCGAACCAGCGGTTTCCGCGGCGTTCGAAGGTGGTGATGCTCGACAGGTCGCAGCGACGAGTCGCGGGGTTGTGGAAGAGTGCTTTGCCTGCGACGTCGAGGTGGGCCATCCAGATCGGATTCTGGTGCGCGACCATCACGATGTCGCCGCCCTGCGTCTTGTCCCAGGCGTCGTTCATTGCAGCGCGCATGCGAGCCGCAATCTGCCGATACGGCTCACCCCAGCTCGGGCGGAACGGGTTCATGAACTTGTACCAGTAGCGGGGGTTCTTGAACGCGGCGTCTGGGCCGGAGTTCTTCTTGCCCTCGAAAAAGTTGGTGGGCTCGATGATGCGATCCTCGGTTTGGATCTCGAGTGCGAACGCGCTCGCAATCGGCTTCGCGGACTGCTGGGCACGCTCGAGCGGTGATGCGTACAGGGCCGCAACCTTCCGGTCGCTGCCAGCCAGTTCAAGAGCCGCGGCCTCAGCCATCGCGTGGCCGCGCTCAGACAGACGGAACCCGGGGATTCTGCCGTACAAGACGAGATCGGGGTTATGGACCTCCCCGTGGCGCACCAAGTGCAAGAGTTTATCGCTCACACCCTTATTCTAAGCTTCGCCCGCCTGAGAGTTCGGTGCCTTTAGTGTGAGCGCTTCGTGACGGCGAGCACCGTGAATGTCGCGTCGCGTGCAAGCTGGCGCACTTGCCCAATGGCCTGGGTAAGGAGGGGCCGGTAGGCGAGGTGCGAATTGAACACGATCCTGAGCTCACCGCCCGGTGGCAGCACGCGGGCGACGTCCCGAATGAGCCTGTGAGCAACCCCTGCATGCACAGTTGAGCCGGTATGAAAAGGCGGGTTGAGAAGCACGAGATCCGCCCACGCGTCGGGCACCGCTTCCGCACCGTCTGCGCGGTGGATCGCGATGCGCTCGGCGACCCCCGCCGCTTCCGCGGTGAGCCGTGTCGACCGTACCGCGGCATCTGACTGGTCGCTGGCGATCACACTTGCCCGCGGGAGCGCGAGCGCGGCAGACACGGCGAGCACTCCGTTCCCGCAGCCCAAATCGAAGACCCGCTCGGGGCGCACCTGCTCCTGCCATGCGCCCATTCGCGGCTCGCCAGCTGCGTCCGCGGCGAGGGTCTGCAACAGGAGCCGACTGCCGTGGTCGAGCTTGACGCCGCCGAAGGTCGCGCCAAACGCCGCGAGCCCGAAACTGAGCTCGCGATCCGATCCCCACTTGGGGAACGGCGGTTCGGCCCCCGCGGGCAGCGGCAGCGGCTTCGCGGCCTGCACCACACGAGACTTGCGCCAGCCGAGGCCCGCGCTGATCTCACCGAAGTAGCGAGCAAACACGTCGTTCTGGGCACGCGTCATGTGTTTCACACGGCCGCCGGCGAAGACGCGCACGTCGGGGTGCGCATATCGCGCGATCTTCCACGCGATCTCGTCGAGCGCGTCGAGCCCGCGCGGCAGCTGCACGAGCACGGTCTCTGCGCCCTCAAGCAGTTCCGGGCCGAGCTGCGCGGCTACATACCGATCCGCGAGGTCGAGCCTGGCCGCGTTCTGAGCGAGCGCGCGCTCTGCGAGCAGAGGATCCTGGTATGAGCGCACCCCTGCAGCCCCTAGCGGGCCCGCAGCCCCCAGGGTGAGCGCACCGTGCCGGTCGCCAATGACGGCGATCGAGCCCGGTCGCGCCTCGCGGATCCGCTCAGCCGCAGTCGTGAGGATCAACAGGTCTGCGGTGTCAAACGCTTGGAGCTCGGGCGCATCGAAGTCGGGATCACGGCTGAGCGCGGAACAGAACTCCTCGAGCCTCGCGGCTACGGTTTCCACACCACGACCTCAGCGTTGCGGCGCACGCGCGTGCCGCGGCGAAGCGTCACGACCTCGCCCCCGGCACCGGCGGCAAACACGCGCCGCTCGGGGCGCTTCAGCATCTCGTCTGACAGGGCACGCTCAAGCTCGTGCACCTGCTCTTCGAGCTCGCGTACCCGATCCTCAAGCGTCAGCACCCGGCGGATCCCCTCGAGGCTCAAGCCCTCGGCCGAGAGCCTCGCAACCTCACGCAACCGATGCACGTCGTAGAGCGAGTACCGCCTGGTATTTCCGCTCGTACGCTGCGGCACTACGAGCCCAATTCGGTCGTACTGCCGCAGCGTCTGCGGATGCATCTCGGCGAGTTCAGACGCGGCAGCGATCGCAAATACAGGGGTAAACCTGTCCATCTGCACTGGTGCCATCGTCCTTCCCTCTCCGTGTGTTGTTGGTATTACGCTCGCGCCCTGGCGAACAGGTCGTCCCGCGGGTTCTCCTGCGGTTCAACTGCCTGGAACGCCTCGAGCGCCTCGCGCGCTTCCTCGCTCAGGTGGCTGGGAACGGCGACCTGTACCTCAGCGAGCAGGTCTCCCGTGCCCTTCGAGGTCTTCACGCCGCGACCCTTGACCCGCAGCACGCGACCGCTCGGAGTCCCGGGCTGCACCCGCAGGCGAACGGTCTCGCCTCCGAGCGTCGGTACTTCAACGGTAGCGCCGAGGGTTGCTTCTGTGAAGGTCACCGGCAGCTTGAGCTTGATGTTCAGCCCGTCTCGCTCGAACACCGGGTGCTTGCGCACCGTCACCGTGAGCATGAGGTCACCGGCGGGCGTGCCGCCCTGGCCCGGCTCTCCCTTGCCACGAAGACGGATCTTCTGGCCGTCGGACACCCCAGCGGGAATCTTCACCTTGACGTTGCCGTTCGAGGTCTGCAGTGTGACGGTATCGCCGCTCACCGCAGTCTCGAAGTCGATCGTCGTGGTGGCGTTCACATCGCGACCCTTTTGTGGGCCACGGGCGCCGCCTCCAAACATGTTGAAGATGTCGTCGTAGCCGCCACCCTGCTGGAACCCGTACTGCGTGTTCCTGCCGCCGTGGCCGCCGCCGAACATTCCGCCGAAGACGTCTTCGAAGCCCTGGCCGCCCTGACCACCGGAGGTGAAACGGGCACCGCCGGCACCCATCGCACGTATCTGGTCGTACTCCGCGCGCTGTTCTTTGTCAGAGAGCACCGAGTATGCCTCGCTGATCTCCTTGAACTTCGCCTCGGCCGCAGCATCGCCCGGGTTTGAATCCGGGTGATACTTGCGGGCGAGCTTGCGATAGACCTTCTTCAGCTCGCCCTCGTCGGCATCCTTGGAGATGCCGAGAGTGCGGTAGAAGTCTTTGTCTAACCAGTCCTGACTAGCCATCTGCTCCCACCGCCACCGCTACCTTGGCGGGGCGCAGTTCAACATCTCCGATGCGATAGCCCCGCTCGACTACGTCAAGCACAGTGTGCTGCTCGGTGCCGGGAACCGGCACCTGAGCAATCGCTTCATGCACCTGCGGGTCAAACAGTTCGCCCTTTTCGCCGAAGCTCTCGACGCCGAGCCGTTCAAGGCTCGCGCGGAGCTTCTGCGCGATCGTGGTGAACGCGCTGCCCTCCTCGAGATCACCGTGCTGTTCGGCACGGTCGAGGTCGTCGAGCACGGGCAGCAGCTGCATGACGACCGAGGCCTTCGCGCGCTGCTTATCGAGTTCGACGTTTGCTTCGGTGCGCTTGCGATAGTTCGCGTACTCCGCGGTGAGCCGGCGGAGATCCTCCAGGTACGGATTCTCTTCGTCAGCGGCACCTTCGGTGCCAGCCTCGGCGTCCGCTCCCGCGGCCGCCTCGGTCTGCTCGGCACCCAAGATGTCGTCTACCGTGAGATCAGCGCCCTCGGGCCCGGGGGCGGAGGAGTGACCCTCCGCCCCGCTGGCCTGCGAGGATTCGCCCGCCGGAACATCGCCCGCCGGCTGGTCGTCGCCCAGATGTTCCTCGTTCGCCATGGTTACTTCTGCTCCTCGTCGTCTTCAACAACCTCTGCGTCAACCACGTCGTCGTCGTTCGACTCCGTGCCCTCTGCTGCAGCCTCGGGGGCCTCCTGCGCCTGAGCGTAGATGGCTTCGCCAAGCTTCTGCTGGCTTTCGCCGAGCTTGTCAGCAGCGGTCTTCACCGCGTCGTCGTCATCGCCCGCGAGCGCGGCCTTGAGCGCGTCGAGATCGCCCTGGACCTCGGTCTTCACGTCTTCGGGGAGCTTGTCCTCGTTGTCAGTGATGAGCTTCTCGACCGAGTATGCGAGCTGCTCGGCGTTGTTACGCTGCTCAGCTGCCTCGCGGCGCTTCTTGTCGTCTGCTGCGTGCTCTTCAGCCTCGCGCACCATGCGCTCGATGTCGTCCTTCGAGAGCGTCGAACCACCGGAGATGGTGATGGTCTGCTCGGTGCCGGTGCCCTTGTCCTTGGCCGAAACCTGGACAATGCCGTTGGCATCGATGTCGAAGGTGACCTCGACCTGCGGCACGCCACGCGGGGCCGGTGCGATACCGGTGAGCTCGAACGTTCCAAGGTTCTTGTTGTCACGGGTGAACTCGCGCTCGCCCTGGAAGACCTGGATCGCAACCGACGGCTGGTTGTCCTCTGCCGTCGTGAAGGTCTCCGAACGCTTCGTCGGGATCGCGGTGTTGCGCTCGATGAGCTTGGTCATGATGCCGCCCTTGGTCTCGATACCGAGCGACAGGGGGGTCACGTCGATGAGCAGAACGTCCTTGCGCTCGCCCTTCAGCACGCCTGCCTGGAGAGCTGCGCCGACTGCGACGACCTCATCCGGGTTGACGCCCTTGTTCGGCTCGCGGCCGCCGGTGAGCTGCTTGACGAGCTCGGTGACTGCGGGCATACGGGTCGATCCACCAACGAGCACGACGTGGGCGATGTCGCCAACCTTCACGCCGGCTTCCTTGATGACATCCTCGAACGGCTTGCGGGTGCGCTCGAGCAGATCCTTCGTGAGCTCCTCGAACTTCGCGCGGGTGAGCGTCTCGTCGAGGTTTGCCGGGCCGTTCTCGGTGAGCGAGAGGTACGGGAGCTGGATCTGGGTGCTCGTCGAGTTCGAGAGCTCCTTCTTTGCCTGCTCAGCTGCCTCCTTGAGGCGCTGGAGTGCGATCTTGTCCTTCGAGACGTCGACGCCGGTCGAGTTCTTGAACTGCTCGCTGAGCCACTTCACGACGCGCTCGTCCCAGTCGTCGCCGCCGAGGCGGTTGTCGCCCGAGGTCGAACGCACCTGGATGGTCGAGAAGTCGTCGTCCTTGCCCACCTCGAGGAGGGAGACGTCGAACGTACCGCCGCCGAGGTCGAATACGAGGATGAGCTCGTCTTCCTTGCCGCGGTCGAGGCCGTACGCGAGAGCTGCAGCGGTGGGCTCGTTGATGATGCGGAGCACGTTGAGGCCCGCGATCTCACCGGCCTCCTTCGTTGCCTGACGCTCTGCGTCGTTAAAGTATGCGGGGACGGTGATGACTGCGTCGGTGACCTTATCGCCGAGGTAGGTCTCTGCGTCGCGCTTGAGCTTCATGAGCGTGCGCGCGCTGATCTCCTGCGCGGTGTAGTTCTTGCCGTCGATCTCGTCGCTCTTCCAGTCAGTGCCCATGTGGCGCTTAACGGATGCGAGCGTGCGGTCAACGTTGGTGACTGCCTGGCGCTTTGCGGTCTCGCCGACGAGCACCTCGCCGTCCTTGGTGAACGCGACGATCGAGGGGGTAGTGCGGAAGCCTTCGGCGTTCGCGATGACGGTGGGCTCGCCACCCTCGAGAACGGCGACGACCGAGTTGGTGGTGCCGAGGTCAATACCTACTGCACGTGACATATGTTCTCCTTGCGTTGTACGGGACCGGCTTGGTGCGCCGGTAGTTCGCGCGGCTCACTTTGCGCTTTCGGCAAGTTGAGCCTTCTGCGCTCAAGTTTACCGGAGCTGTTTCGGGAGTCAAGTCGAATCCAGCAAACTTGAGTCAAGTTCACTCAACTCTCAGGATTCCCGATCCCGATCCCCGATCCTCACTGCCCGATCCTCACTGCCCCGATTTTTCCTCGGTGACCCTTTCTCGGCCCCAACAAGGGTCGGAATAGATCACACGGGTCGGAAGGCAGGCGGCGGCCCCGCACAGCGCCAGCGCGTTCACCCGCCAGCAACCGAACACCCCCCTATTGTTTTTCCGCAATACCTGTAGCCTGAAGCTGTGAGCGAGACAACGAACGTACCCGTATCGAAGCGCACCGTAAACTCCTGGGCGCTCTGGGATTGGGCGACGCAACCCTTCAACTCCGTCATCCTCACATTCGTGTGGGTGTCGCTGTACCTTGTCTCCGATTCGTTCCTCGCACCCGAGATTGCGGCGCAGAACGCCGACGGCAACCTCGTCTGTTCGCAGACCGCAGACTCAGGCACCGCCTACTGCACAGGCCTCGCCGAGCTGTCCGCAAACTACGGCTGGGTGACGTTCGCGGCAGGCCTCTTCATCCTGTTACTCGCCCCGGTACTCGGTCAGCAGGCGGACGCACGCGGCGCGAAGAAGCGCTGGGTTGTGCTCGGTACCGCACTGCTCGCCCTGATTCAGTTCGCGATGTTCTTCGTCTACTCCGACCCGCAGTTCTTCTGGTTCGGTGCCGCCGCGGTCGCCCTCGGCTCAGTCGCGAGCGAGATCGCAGGCGTGAGCTACAACGCGATGCTCTTCGACGTCTCAACGAAGAAGACTGTGGGGCGCGTGAGCGGTCTCGGCTGGGGTCTTGGGTACATCGGCGGGATCGTCGCACTCGTCATTGTGGTTGTGCTCACCGAGCTCAACTGGTTCGGCATGGATGTCTCCGACGGGCTCGCCTACCGCCTGATCGCCGTCGGCGCCGCAGTCTGGACGATCGTCTTCTCGATCCCCTTCGTCCTCTGGGTGCCGGAGCCGCCGGCCCGCACCGAGCGACCCCGCGTCGGCTTCTTCCGCAGCTACGCGGTGCTCGTGCGCGACCTCGGTTCGCTCTTCCGCAACCACCGTCAAACCTTCTGGTTCTTGATCTCAAGCGCGGTGTACCGTGACGGCCTCGCGGGGATCTTCGCCTTCGGCGGCATCCTCGCTGCCGTGTCGTTCGGCTTCTCAGCGACCGAGGTCATGATCTTCGGTGTCGCGCTCAACCTCGTCGCGGGCGTTTCGACGATCATCGCCGGCCGTCTCGACGATAAGTTCGGCCCTCGCGCAATCATCGTCTTCTCGTTGATCACGCTCGTCGTCAGCGGCCTGTTCATCTTCTTCTTCCGCGAGCAGGGCAAGGCGATCTTCTGGATCGGCGGCCTTGTTCTTTCCGCGGCCGTCGGCCCCGCGCAAGCGTCGAGTCGTTCGCTGCTCACTCACATGACTCCGGCGAGCATGCAGGGCGAAGTTTTCGGACTGTATGCAACGACGGGCCGCGTCATGAGCTTCATGTCGCCGTGGCTGTGGGCCGCATTCATCGGTTGGTTTGGCGCGACGCACTACGGCATCCTCGGGCTCATCATTGTGGTCGCTGTCGGCCTGCTGCTCACGCTCGTGTTTGTGCGCAAGCCCGACACCTCCGAGCCTGAGCTCGCGTCGGTGTAGCGGCTCTGCCCAGTTGACGGCGTAGACCTCAGCGATGATGAGCGCTCAAAAGCCATGACCTCAGCGAGGTCATGGCTTTTTTGCTGCAGATCGCTCATGATTTCGCTGAGGACATGTCTTGTGAGCGCGATTTAGGGTGGGCGTGCTTCGCAGGGAACCTTTGGCTCGCAGGGAACCGCTCAGAGCAATCGGGCGTCGTCAGCTACGCACCGGACGCGGGAGCCCCCGCAGCACTCAGGCCTGAGCGACACCGCTTCAACACGGAAGCGGAACCCTCGTGCCGACGTTCGTACTTGCGGCCGCCGCGGGCGCTTCGCGCCCTTGCCATGTAGAGCAGGCGCGCCCGGTCCGTGTGGCTTGCGCAGCTCCCAAGACGCTGTTGTCAGGACTTGTTGTTGCCTTCCAGTGGTTCCGGCAGTGCCGCGCTGCCCCACAGTCCTCCTCGACCCGATTCATCTACTCCGAGCCTTGTTTGGGCCGTACAAGAGTCGGGGTGAATTAATCGGGGGCCTGAGGCCTGGCTCCGAGGTTTGGGGACCGGCCCCGAGGCGAAGGGGCCGGTTAGGCGATCGGGATGCCCGCGGTGTCGAGGCTCTTGCCACCGCCGCGGCGCTGCACCGCGAGGCTCACCAGAAGCAGCACAAGCCCCGCCGCGGCGAGCGCCGCTCCGAGCCAGCCAGGCGCAAGGTAGCCGAAGCCGCCAGCGATCACGAGGCCACCAAGCCATGCGCCGAGACTGTTCGCGACATTGCCCGCGGCGTGATTCAAGGCGGCTCCCAGCAGGCGCGCCTCACTCGACATGCGGATGAGTCGCGCCTGCAGGGTCGGCAGCAGCACCGACGAGGCAAAGCTCACGAGGAACGCGAAGATGAAGAGTCCGAGCGGATGCGCAGCGAACAGGGAATAGAGCACGAACGACGCAATGAACAGTACGAATCCCCAGACCGCGGTGCCGATCGGGCTGCGGTCCGTGAGGATCCCGCCGAGGATGTTTCCGAGCACCATGCCGATGCCCATCGTCGCAATCACCCAGGGCACCATCCCGGCCCCGAGCCCGGCTTCGCGGGTCGTCACCTCGGCAATATAGGAGTAGACGGCGAAGAAGCCACCGAAGCCGATTGAGAGCGTCGCGACCATGATCCACACGCGCGCACTGCCGAGGGCGCTGAGCTCGCGCAGCGGGCTTCGCTCGGGGCTGCCGGGGAACCGCGGCACATAGAGCGCGACAAGAAGCAGCGTCGCGATGAAGAGCACCGCTACAAGTCCGTAGACCCAGCGCCAGCCGAGCTGCTGGCCGAGCACGGTCGACAGCGGCACCCCGATGACATTCGCGACGGTGAGGCCGCTCATCGCGAGCGCGATCCCCTTCCCCATATTGCCCGGCCCCATCAGGCGCGCAGCAAGCAGGGAGGCAACGCCGAAGTAGGCTCCGTGCGGGAGGCCTGAGATGAAGCGGAATACGGCTACAGTCCCGAAGCCTGGCACGAGCGCCGAGCCGACGGTTCCGGCGACGAGCAGCACGATCAGCCAGAGCGCAAGCTTGGTCTGCGACATCCGCGCCCCGAGCACCGCGAACACGGGAGCACCAACGACGACGCCGAGCGCGTACAGCGTGATGAGGGTGCCCGCCTGCGCAATCACGCGCTGCGGATCGGCCTCGTAGCCGGGGAGCAGGTCGGCAGCGATCTCAGGCAGCACGCCCATCGTCGCAAACTCGGTCGTGCCGATCGCAAATCCGCCGAGGGCGAGCGCAAACAGCGCAAGGTTGCGCCGAAACGTGGTGAGTGGGGGCACTGAGGTGGCCGCCTTCCGTGGCATTCATACGGCCCAGATCGGGCCAGCGCGCGATGGCGCCGCACTAGTATCCCATTGCGGGGTAGCCTATTCGAGTGTCTCGCCCAGATCTCAGCCCGCAACAGCTCGCCGTCTACGAGCGCATCGAGCATACGCGCGAACACATCTTCGTGACCGGTCGGGCAGGAACCGGCAAGTCCACGATCCTCAACCACCTCTCGTGGAAGACGTCAAAGATCATTGCGGTCTGCGCACCCACCGGTGTCGCGGCGCTGAACGTGGGCGGGCAGACGATCCACTCGCTGCTGCGCCTCCCCACCGGCGTCATCGCGGATCACGACCTCGACCAGCCCGCCGAGCTCAAGAAGATGCTCGCCTCGATCGACACGCTCATCATCGACGAGATCTCGATGGTGTCGGCGGATCTCATGGATGCGATCGACCGCTCCCTTCGGCTCGCGCGCGGCAAGCGGCACGACCCGTTCGGCGGCGCACAGATCATCATGTTCGGCGACCCGTTCCAGCTGCCGCCGGTGCCGCCGCGCGACCCGCACGAGCGCGCCTACTTCGACGACACCTACCGCTCGCTCTGGTTCTTCGACGCGAAGGTGTGGCAGGAGAATCCGCTCGACGTCATCGAACTCACCGAGGTGCACCGGCAGAGCGACGACCGCTTCAAACAGATCCTGGGGGCCGTGCGCTACGGCGTCGTCGACGAGTCACAGGCGAACGAGCTCAACTCCGCGGGCGCGAGGCAGGCACCCCGCGACGTCATCACGCTCGCCACGACGAACGCGACCGTGAACCGAATCAACGCGGAGCGGCTCGCGGGGATCAAGGGATCCGCGCTGAAGGCCGCCGCCGAGATCACGGGCGAGTTCCGCGAAAACACCTACCCCGCCGACGAAGTCCTCGAGCTCAAGCAGGGTGCGCAGGTCATGTTCCTGCGCAACGACCCCGACGGGCGCTGGGTGAACGGCACCATCGGCACCGTCTCCAAGATCGAGGGCACCGTCTGGGTGGACGTCGGCGACGAGGAATACGAGGTCGAGCCGACGACGTGGGAGCGGTTCCGCTACCGCTACGACGCCGAGACGAAGAAGCTCGAAAAGGAGGTCGTCGCGGAGTTCGAGCAATTCCCGCTGCGGCTCGCCTGGGCGGTCACGATCCACAAGTCACAAGGGCACACCTACGACGCCGCGCACATCGATCTCGGGCCCAGGGCATTCAGCGCCGGACAGACGTACGTCGCGCTCAGCCGGGTGCGCTCCCTCGACGGCCTCTACCTTGCCAGGCCCCTGCAGCCGCGTGACGTGATCGTCGACCCCAATGTCGTGCGCTTCTTCTCGGAGCGCAGGCCGGAGGCTGCAGTGCCGTCGAGCTCTTCGGCGTAACTCGCTACGGCCGCAGGGCGTCCTCGATCGCCTCGCGAATCATCGGATCGTCTGGCTCGACCGAGGAGCGGAAGCGGCGGATCCGTGGAGCGCTCCCGTCTGCGGGGTCTGCCTCGACAACGAACTTCTCAAAGTTCCAACGCACGAGGCCCGCAGCCCCCGACCAGTCCTTGCCGCGCCGCAGCTCTTTGAACAGTGGCGCTGCGCCACGGCCGTTCACCTTGCCCTTCGCGAGCAGCGGGAAGGTGACGCCGTAGTTCAGCGAGCAGAACTCTGCGATCTCCTCGTTGCTGCCCGGCTCCTGCATGAGGAACTGATTGCACGGCATACCGAGGACCGTCAGCCCCTTCGGGCCAAACTCTTGGTGGAGCGCCTCGAGGCCTGCGTACTGCGGAGTGAAGCCGCACTTCGAGGCGACATTCACGACGAGCGCCGGGCCGGGAGCGAGATCGCCGAACTTCCCGGTCTCTCCGTTTGCCAACTGCACTTCAATGTTCCGCATGATGCCTCCTGGTTTCTCGCACGATGCTTGCTGCCTACGGTACTCCCCTGAGCCGGGCTCGTGCTCCGAGATAGCGAATCAAGCGGATCAAGGGGCGCGTGATCGGTGGCGCTCAGCCCAGAGCTTCGCCGGGCTGAGCGCCGCGGGGAGCTAGCGCACCGATGCCCTACGCATCACGAGCCAGGTGCCGAGCAGCGCGAGGAGCGCGATCCCGATACCGACAACGGCGATGATCGGCCTGGTGACTGCGGCGATGATCTCTTCCGAGTAGGGAACGAAGACAAACAGCAGCCCGGCGAGCACAACCGCGAGCACGAGCGCCGTCAGCAGCGGCCCCTTCGACCCGAAGCGCACCCACACCCCGCCGAAGAAGCCGCCGATCGAGACCGACACGAACGTGAGCAGGAACGCGGTGACGACCAACACGAGCGGGTTGCCGTTGCCGAGAACTGACACGTCAATCGCATACACATTCGCGAACCAGTGGTCGGTGGCGAGTTCGAGCCCAAGCAGCACGAGCAGCAGCAGCGCGACGTAGGCCGAGAGGATGACGTTCGCGAGCGCCGTACCCCAGACATACGAGCGGCGGGTCGCCCCGAGCGCAAGCGCGAACGGATAGGTCGTCGCGATCGCCTGCACGCCGTAGTAGATCAAGAAGCCGGGCAGTGCGAACACCATGGCGTTGTTCAGCCGCACGATGTCGAGGTACTCGCCCATCCCGCCGAAGACTTCAGCGCGCTGCAGGATCAGGGAGACCAGCGCGGTGACCAGCATCACGGTTCCGACGATCTGCGCTGGCGCGCTGAACATCGCCTGCGGCTTGTTCAGGTGCAGCCGGGTGACCTTCACGAGTGATTTCATGCGCCTACCTCCTGAGCCAGCGTCGCGTTCGGGGGTGTGCTGCCGGGGCTCTGCTCGCGGTCGAAGCCGTACGCAGAGACGAGTTCCTGCAGCGAAACGGAGCCGAGCTCGACGCCACCGAGCTCGGCGGCCTCGCGGTCGGCCCGGCTCGGGGCACCCTCGACGACGAGCGTTGCGAGCCCGCCGACTCTGTGCGTCGACAGCACGCGCCGCCCCGCAACGTATGCCTCAACCGCCGCAACGGGTCCTGCCACCGAGTGCGCGGCGCTTCGCAGCTCGTCGACGTCTGCGTCCTGCACCACGCGCCCCCGCTCGAGGATCACGACGCGCTCGAGCAGCCGATCCATCTCGTCGATGAGGTGCGTCGACAGCACGATGGTGCGCGGCACCGCCTGATAGTCGCGCAGCAGCACGTCGTAGAAGTATGAGCGCGCGGTCGCGTCGAGGCCGAGGTACGGCTCATCAAAGAACGTGATCGGGGAGCGCGAGGCGAGCCCGAGCACGATGCCGAGCGAGGAGAGCTGGCCGCGCGAGAGCTTCGTAATGTCGGTCTTCGCCGGGATCCGGAAGAGGCCGACGAGTTCGTCGGCGAGCTCCTGGCTCCAGTTCGGGTAGAAGATGCGGGCGGCGCGCAGCGCATGCTTCAGGCGATAGTTGTCGGGGTAGCGCTGGTTGTCGCGGATGAAGCAGAGCTTCTCGAGCACCTTCGCGTGCTCGAACGGCTGCTCGCCGTCAATGAGCACCTCTCCCGAGGTGGGGAGCACCTGCGCTGTGGCGAGAGCCATGAGCGTGGTCTTGCCCGCGCCGTTGCGCCCGAGCAGGCCCGTGATCGTGTTGGCGTGGATCTTGAGCGTCACGTCGTCGAGCGCGCGGGTGTCACCGTACGCTCGCGTGAGGCCGCGGGTTTCAATCGCGTAGGTCATGAGAGTTCTCAATCTGTGGTTGGCGGGGCGCTGTCGGAAGCGCCGCTGGGCTGGGCATTCGCGATGAGGCGGATCAGCGCCTCCCTGTCGAGCCCAATGGTTCGAGCCTCCGCGAGGAGGGGCTCGATAAAGTCTGTGGTGAAGCGGTGTCGCCGCTCTGCGGCAACGCGCTCAATAGCGCCCTCGGCGACGAACATGCCAATCCCGCGCCGTTTGACGAGGATGCCCTGGTCAACGAGCAGCCCGAGGCCTTTGCCCGCGGTCGCCGGGTTGATCCGTAGGTATGCGGCGAGCTCATTCGTCGAGGGAACCTGCTCGCCCTCCGCGTACCTGCCGCGCAGAATATCGTCGACGATGCCCTCGGCGATCTGCTGGAAAATCGGCCTGGAGTCTTCGAACACGCGCTACCTCGATCTTCGCGGACTGTTACTTCTTCTCTGCATCCTATCCACCTCCCTGGTTCATTACTTCACTAATGAACCTACGAGGCTACGTCCCCGTTGTCAACACGCAAAGCACAACGCAGCAGCCCCCGGGAATCCCGAGGGCTGCTGCGTTGTGCGCACAGGGCGCATTGGGCGCGAATCGCGAAGCGGGCGTTAGCCCTTGAACGCCTCCGAGAACTTCACGCGGGCGCCGGTCTTCATGATCGAGTTTTCGTAGATGCGTGAGCCGATCCAGAGCACGATCGCGATCGAGACGGCGAGCACCCCGAGCGAGAGGATCGGTTCCCACCACGCCGCATCCCCGTAGTAGAGCCGGATGGGCATCGCGGTCGGTGCCGAGAACGGCACGTAGCTCATGATCGCGAGCACCTGCGGGTTATCGAAGAAGAAGATAATGAGGAAGAACGGGGCCATCACGAGCAGCATCACCGGGCTCGTGACCGAGCCGATGTCCTCCTGCCGCGAGACGAGCGCCGCGGCCGCCGCGTACATTGCCGCAAGCAGCACGAAGCCGAAGGCAAAGAGAATGGCGAACCAGATGAGCGCGGTTCCGAGTTCGCCGAGCAAGATGTCTTGGCCGGTCGCGAGCATGCCGACGGCGGCGAGCGCGACGGTCGCGACCACCATACCCAACGCGAGGATGCTGTTGCCGAGGATCTTGCCGGCGAGCATGGTGCGCGCCGAGATCGTCGCGAGCAGGATCTCGACGATGCGCGTCTGCTTCTCTTCAACGACGCTCTGCGCGATCGTCATGCCGAAGGTGAGCGCGGTCATGTAGAACACCATGCCGAAGCCCATCGCGATGAGGTAGCCGAGCATGAAGCTCGTCTCGCTCGGATCGAGCAGTTCGATCGCGGGGGCCGCCGACAGCGCCTGGAGCACGTCGGTCGGCGGGGAATCGTTTGCGATGACGGTCAGCCCGACGGGGGTGTCGCCGCCGTCGACGATTGCGGCGTCAACATCGCCGTCGCGGACGAGCTGTTCGGCAGCGGCGCGGTCAGCGACCGCGGTCACCTCAAAGCCGTCGCCAAGCTCAGCCTGCGCTCCCGCCACAACAGCGACCTTCGTGTCGGAGCTGCCGAAGCCGCCCTGTGAGACGAGCCCGCCGATGACGACGCCCGCGAGCACGACGATGAGGAGGATCGCGTTCGAGATCACGAACGCCTTGCTCTTCAGCCGCGTCATGATCTCGCGCTCGGCGACGATCCACGCCCCCTGCGCGGGACTGAGCTGGCGGTGCGTCGCGCTCGGGCGAAGCGAGTGGGTCTGTGGTGCGCTCACTGGATGACCTCCCTAAAGATCTGGGCGAGAGATGGGGTAACGGGGGCGAAACTCCGAACGACGGTGTCGCTGAGCTGCACGGCGTGCGTGAGCACGGCCTGCGCCGCCTCGTCACTGTCGGTCTCGAACCGTGCGAAGCCGCCGTCGAGGTGCGTCACCGAGACGCCCGGCTGCTCGCGCACCCAACCGGCGTCGGCTGCGGATCCGGCAAGGTCGAGCTCGAACACGCGCCCGGCGTGCTCTGCACGGAGCCCCTCGCGGGAGCCCTGCGCGCGGATCTTGCCGCCGCCGATGACGACGACGTCGTCGCAGAGGCGCTCGACGATGTCGAGCTGGTGCGAGGAGAACAAGACCGGAGCGCCCTGGGCCGCGTAGTCCTGGAGCACGCCGAGGACGACCTCAACCGCCATCGGGTCGAGACCCGAGAACGGCTCGTCGAGCACGAGGGCAATCGGTTCGTGCACGAGCGCCGCGGCGATCTGCGCGCGCTGCTGGTTGCCGAGCGACAGGCTTTCAAGGTGATCGCCCGCGCGCTCGCCGAGCCCGAGCCGGTCGAGCAGCCCGGTTGCTGAAGCTTTAGCGGCCGCCGTGGACATGCCGTGGAGGCGGCCCAGGTAGATGAGCTGATCGAGCACCGCCATCTTCGGGTACAGGCCACGCTCTTCCGGCATGTAGCCGAAGCGTGATCGATCCCCCGCGGTGAGCGGCTGACCGTTCAGGCTCACCGTGCCGCTATCGGCAGCGAGCACCCCGAGAATAATGCGCATCGTCGTCGTCTTGCCAGCGCCGTTCGCGCCCACGAAGCCCGTCATTCGCCCGCTCTCGACGCGGAAGTTCACGTCGTCGAGCACCTGGCGGTCGCCGAAGCTGCGGGAAACTCCTGCAATGTCGATCATGTTGCTCCTTTCGTTACTCCCAGGTTAGGAGTCGCGTCGTGCCGCGCACCTCCCCCGCACGGCGGAACCGCCTCCGCCACTCGGCCCGTTTCGCTCCGCCCCGCGGTGGAAGCGCCACGGCCGGGCGAGCGCCTACGCTTACAGATATGAGAGAGCCATCACTGACTGCGGCCCCCGCATGGGCGAGACCCCGGCCCGGTGCGGACGGCCTCCGGTTCGATGTCCTCCTCGCGGTCGTGCTCGCGGTCGGCGCGACGACCACCTCACTGCTGTACGCCCGCACGGGCATCTACGGCAGCACGCCGGAATTGTGGGTGTGGATCCTCGGCCTCGCACTCGCCACGCTGCCGCTCGCGCTGCGCCGGGTAGCACCGATCCCCGCCATGCTGGTTGTCGCAGTCGGGTTCTTCGTGTGCGGGCAGTTCGGCGTACCCGAGGTGCTCATCGTGAACATTTGCCTGTTCATCGCGATCTACACGGTGACCGCGTGGGAGCCGCGCCGCGCGCTCGCCACCTGGATGGTGCTCGGCGTCACCTGCGCGATGCTCGTCTGGCTCGTCATCTCACTCATCCTCGCGTCGTCCGCAGATGACGTCGGTGAAATCTTCCCCGGGGCACGCTCGGGAATCTTCTCGGCGTACGCGACATTCGCCGTGATCCAGATCATCACCAACCTCTTGTACTTCGGCGGCGCGATCGCCTTCGGTCAGCGCGCCTGGCTCGCCGCGCGCACGCAGGCGAAGCTCGAGGCACAGGGCAAGGAGCTCGAGCTTGAGCGCCAAACGAGCGCGGCGCAGGCTGTCGCGCTCGACCGCATCGCCGTCGCCCGCGAACTCCACGACGTCGTCGCGCATCACGTCTCGGTGATGGGGATCCAGGCGGCCGCAGCTCGGCGCACCCTCGAACGCGATCCCGCCACAGCGGCCGCTGCCCTGGAGATTGTCGAGGAGAGCGCACACACAACCGTCGCGGAGCTGCGCGGGCTCGTACACACCCTCCGCACCCCCGAGAATGAGGGGAGCTCGAGCACCATCGGCATCGCGCAGATCCCGCTGCTCGTCGCGGAGTCACAGCGAGCGGGCACCCCGACGACCTTCATCGTCGCGGGCGAGGCACGGCCCGTGCCGCTGCTCGTCGACGTCGCGCTCTACCGCATCGTCCAGGAGGCCCTCACGAACGTGCGCAAGCACGCGGGGCGCGGAGCGGAGGCCGTGGTGCGGCTGCGGTTCGCGAGTGACGCCATCGAGATTGAGGTGAGCGACGACGGCATCGCCCGCCGACTCACCGGCGCCGGTGAACTCACGTCGGGCGTCCCGTCTGGCAGAGCCGGGCTGGGGCTGCGCGGCATGCGCGAGAGGATCGGCGCGGTCGGCGGCAGCGTGTCAGCCGGACGGCGCGAACGCGAAGGATTCATGGTGCGCGCGCGGGTGCCACTCGCCGAGCGCGCGGAAACCCCAACACCCCCACAAACAGGACGGACTCAGCCGTGACAATTCGCGTGCTCCTCGCAGACGACCAGGCGCTCGTGCGCTCAGGGTTTCGCATCATCCTCGAGTCCGAGCCCGACATCGAGGTGGTTGGGGAGGCCGAGAACGGGGCGCAGGCCGTCGAGCTTGCCGCGCAGCTCAGCCCCGACGTCATCTGCATGGACGTCGAAATGCCTGAGATGAACGGCATCGAGGCCTCACGGCGAATCCTTGGAGCGGCTTCTGGATCCCCCGCTGACACCCCCGCCGTGCTCGTGCTCACCACCTTCGGCCACGACGCGTACCTCTTCGACGCGCTCGCGGCAGGGGTGAGCGGCTTCCTGCTGAAGACGTCGCGCGCCGAGCAGCTCATCGATGCGGTCCGCGTGATCGCGGGCGGTGGGTCGCTCCTCGGCCCCGAGGTCACCGGTGCAGTGCTCGCGCGGGTGCGCGGGGCCGAGGCAGCGGAAGCGGCCCTCGCCCCGACTGGACCGGGGGCGTCCGCGGGCGCTGGAGCTGGCGCCGCCAGTGTCGCCTCGCCCGACGTCTCTCCCGGTGCCTCGCCCGACGCCTCTCCCGGTGCCTCGCCCGACGCCGCTGCCGATTCGGCACTCGTGAGCGCGATGGATGCGGCGGGCCTCACCGCCCGCGAACGCTCAGTGCTGCTGCTCCTCGCAGAGGGCCAGACGAACGCGGAGATCGCGAGCAAGCTATTCCTCGGCGAGGCGACCGTGAAGACGCACCTCTCAAACGTGCTGCAGAAACTCGGGGTGCGCGACCGGCTGCAGGCCGTCGTCTGGGCGCACACCCGCGAGTAGCACCTCCGCTCTTGGCACGTCGAGGGGCTCCCTCGGCCGCGCGCACGATTGAGGCGCGAAAGCGTCCCGCCGCTCTCCCGCGCGGATCGGGCAGCCAGCACGACCTTGATCGAGAGCTACACGGCCCCGAGTTATCTATTCCGCCCCGTGTTTGGCCCGCACAAGAGTCGGTCCAAATGAATGGCGGCAGTGAGGATGCCCGAGACGGCTCGCCGCACCACGGCGGCGGAGAAAGAGCAGTTAGGCCGCGGCCTGCTTCAGCGCGGTGAGGTCAACGAAGATCGCGGTGTTGAAGGCGTACGCCGCGCGCACCTCTTCGACCATGCGCTGCTGCTCTTCCTCGCTGAGCGTTTCGCCGAGCGCGTCGAGGCCGTCGCGGTAGGTCTCCTTGAACGCCTTGAGGTCGCCGAGCGACTCGAAGTCGTAGAACGCGATGCCCGCGCCGTCAAAGCCGTGCTGGCGAGCAACGCGCTTGGCGATGATCTGACCGCCCGAGAGGTCGCCGAGGTAGCGCGTGTAGTGGTGCGCGATGATGCCAGCGATCCAGCCCTCCGCTGCGACCTCGCGCATGCGTGCCGCGTACGCCGCGGTCGCCGCAACCGGGCTGATCTCTTCACGCCAGTTCGCCCCGAGCAGGTGCTCGAGGTCGATCTCGAGCGTGGCCATGCGCACGAGCGCCTCAGGGTGCAGCGCCGCGTAGGCGGGGTCTGCGGAGAGCTGCTGGGCAGCCTCCTCGAGCGCTTCGTACATGAAGAAGTGCTGCGCAACGAGGTCGATGTAGTCCTGCTTCGAGGCGACACCGCGCATGATGTCTTCCATGAAGTTCGCGCCCTCACTGCTCGAGTGATCAGACCACGAGCTCTCGCGAACCACGCGCGAGAACGGCTTCGGGCCGTCTGCTGCGTCGTCAGCGGCGTGCGGGTTGCCGCCGTGCGGGTTGGATCCGTGCGGGTGTGCCCCACCGTGAGGATTCCCGTGGCCGTGGCCGCCGTGTGCGTGCTCCCCGTGGCCTGCGGCCTCAGGGCTCTGATGCTCGTCGCGCGCGGGCACGCCCAGCTTCGCGCAGGCTGCCTTGTAGAGCTCGACGACCTGGCGGCGAATCTGCGGTCGATCGGAGATCGGTGCCATCGGCCAGTCGACACGAAGCTCGTGCTCGCCAGCGGCGTCGGTGACCTTCCAGACCCCAGCGTTGGCGTCGAGGCCGACCATCGCACTCGCAGTCGCCTCCGGGTAGCCAAATGCCTTCGCGATGAGCAGACTGTCATCGAGATGGTCATCATTCATGTGGCCCGTAACGGCAGAGATCACTGCGGCATCAAAATTCATCACATCTTTCATTCTACGCACCCGTTGCGCTCAGCGACACTGAGAGTCGCACAGAGTATCATCGAGGGATTCGTGCTCCCGCGCGCCTGCGGGTCGAGATTGGCGGTTTCGTGTTTTCCAGAGTCAAACGAGTTGGCCCTATTGCGGCTCTCAGCATGCTCGCTGTCGTGGGCCTCACCCTCACTGCGTGCACGAGCAGTTCCGCGGGTTCAGGGAACTCAGACCAAAACTCAGTCAGCCCTGAGCTCGCTGCCGCGGTCGACGGTGCCGTCGAGAACGCGCTCGCGCTCAGCGGATCCACTGAGGCGGTTATTGGCGTGTGGCAGAACGACGACGCCGCCTACGTTCGCGGATACGGTGAGGGAGTCTCGGCCAAGACCACGTTCCGTGGCGCACAGACCACCCAGCCCGTCGTCTGCGCGCTGCTGCTCGATCTCGTCGGCTCAGGCCAGTTGGAGTTGGATCGCGAGGTCGCCAAGGATCTTCCGCGCCAGCCAGGGATCGCCGGCGTGACCTACGGGCAGCTGTGCGACCAGACCTCGGGGCTCGCCGACTACAACCGCGGCCTCACGGATCGGTTCACCAACGTTCCGGCGCGCTCGTGGCCTGAGCAGGAGCTCATCGCGAACGGACTCGCGCGCTCACCGCTCGCGTGGCCAGGTAAGAACGTCAACCTGTCGGACACGAATGCGCTGCTGCTTGACCGGGCGATCCGCCTGAACTCGCGTCAAGACACCGCGGAGCTCCTGACCCGCCGCGTCTTCGATCCCGCCGGAATGGGTGCCACGTCGTACCCCGAGAACTTTGCGGAGACCGAGATCCCTTCGGGCAGCATGACCCCCACCGCCTACCCCGTAGCGGGCGGCACCCCACTCTGCGAGGCGGGCGTCACCGAGATCACCGAGCTGTCACCATCGATGGTTCGCGGCGCGGGCGCAAGCCTCACTACGGTGACCGACATCAAGGATTTCTACTCGAAGTACCTCTCGGGCGGCTTCGGTGGCGAGAAGGCTTCGAAGGAAGTGACGGAGTTTCTGCCGGCAGAGAACCCGGAGCGTGACGAGAACGGCGAGCCGACCTCCGAGCCCGACACCGAGGGGCGGCAGATTGGTTTCGCCGTCGAGAAGATCGGTCCGCTCATGGGGCGCGCAGGCGTCATGACCGGCTCGATCACCGCGGCGTACTCTGACCCCACAACCGGGCTCTCGGTTGTTGTTGCGCTGAACAACTCGTCGGCTGGCCCCAGCTTCGCGCAGGCGCTCGCGTTCCAGCTCGCGGCGCTCACCGGCGCTGAGCTGCCGTGGTCGGCGGAGGATCAGGGCGCGCTGCTCACTGAGCGCGCCGTCTGCCAGACCGAGGGATAAATTGTTGGGGCGTGCCGTTCGTGTTCCGAGCGGCACGCCCGATTCTGCTACGCTCTAACGGTCGGGAGTTCATCCCGGTCGCCCCTCGGGGCCGTCGTCTAATGGTAAGACATTAGCTTCCCAAGCTAAGAACGCGGGTTCGATTCCCGTCGGCCCCTCCACATACGCCCAACACACGGCGCTCCGCTTCTCGGTGCGGCCATCAGGCATGCCGCCGCGCTCGTTTCCTGAAGCCCCGCATGAATCCCGCAAGCCCCGTTTAATTCATTCCGACCCGTTTTCAGCCCTCGCAAGGGTCGGTCTGAATTAATCGGGGCAGGGAGGATGCCGGGGCGGATCCCCGCGGGGCACTGGGCGCACACCTTCACATGCGAGGAACCGCATTACACTTGTCGCCATGGGCACCAGGCACGGATTGTTCGCGACCTCCCTCGGCGAGCTGCTGCTCGTGGCAGAGGGCCCCGCAATCGTCGGCCTCTATTTTGCCGATCATCGCTACCCGCCACACCCCGAGGAGATCGGGGAGGATCTTGGCTCGGAGCCCGACGACGCCCCCCTCGGAGAGGCCGCGAGGCAGCTTCGGGAGTACCTCAGCGGGGAGCGCACCGAGTTTGCCCTCGCCCTCGCGCCCCGCGGCGACGAGTTCTCGCAGCAGGTCTGGGCGCTGCTCGGTAACCTCCCCTTCGGCACGACCACCACCTACGGCGAACTCGCCGTAGCGCTCGGTAATCGCGCGCTCGCGCAGCGCGTGGGGCAGGCCGTCGGCCACAACCCGCTGTGCGTGTTGATCCCCTGCCACCGGGTGCTCGGAGCCGACGGCTCGCTCACCGGCTACGCGGGCGGGCTCGACCGCAAGCGGGTACTGCTTACACTCGAGGAGCCCGCCCCCGAATCCGCAGGCAGGCTCTTCTAACCGGGCCTCGCGCAGCTAGCCGCGACGCGGCGCGAGGGGCGAGTGCTGGGTCACCCAGGAGTACATCGTGACGGCCGCGGCGGCGGACGCGTTGATCGAGCGGGTGGATCCGTACTGGCTAATCTCGACGACCGCTTCGGCTGCGGCGAGCGCCTCCTCCGAGAGGCCCGGGCCCTCCTGCCCGAACAGCATGACGCAGCGCTCGGGCCAGTCGAAGGTCTCCATCGGCACGCAGCCGGGAACGTTGTCGATCGCGATGACGGGGATCCCCTCGGCGGCAGCCCAGGCGACGAGTGAGGCGATGTCTTCGCGGTGTTCGACGTGCTGGTACCGGTCGGTGACCATGGCCCCCCGCTTGTTCCAGCGGCGGCGGCCAACAATCTGTACGGTTTCGGCGGCGAAGGCGTTCGCGCTGCGCACGATCGAGCCGATGTTCATGTCGTGCTGCCAGTTCTCGATGGCGACGTGGAAGGGGTGGCGCTGCTCGTCGAGGTCGGCGACGATTGCGTCCATGCTCCAATAGCGGTAGCGGTCGACGACGTTGCGACTGTCGCCGTGCTCCAGCAGCTCCGCGTCGTAGTGCGCTTCGGCCGGCCACGATTCCCGCCCGCCTGGCCACGGCCCGACCCCGGCGGTCGTGCGCTCGGGGTGGGTGTCGGTCTCGGGGTTCGGGTTCTCGCTCACCCAGCTATTCTCGCAGGCAGCGGAGCTCTAGGACTCACACCCCACTCCGTCGCCATCGCGGTCGAGGTGCCTCCCATACCCGGGGTCGCCCGCGTACACCGGGGCAGCGCCCGCGTTTCTGGCGGCCGTGCAGTTCGCGTAGTAGGCCGCCGGGACTGGTTCAGGCGCGGGAGGCGCCGCAAACGGGATCGGCTCGGGCGCGGGGCCGGAGTCCACAGGAGCGGGTGCCACGGCGTTCAGCGCAGCAGCGGCCTCGGTGGCGGCCTGCGCTTCGACAGCCTGCGCTTCGACCTCCTTCACCTGTGCCTGCAGCTGCTCAATCTGCGCCTGCAGCTCACTGATCTCGCCGTCACGTTTCTTCACGAGCGCCACGCTGCTGTCGCGCTCCGCCTCGGCCTCTCCGAGGTCCTCAATCGCCGCGGAGTTCTCTCCCCGCAGGTGTTGAACACTGTCAGAGAGAGTCTGCTCAACGGTCCTGAGCTCCTCGAGCTCTGACTTGGTATCTGTCGCTGCGGTTGCGCTGCCCAGCGACAACCCGATGAGCCCTGCGAGTACAGGGATGCCAATGGATTTCAGCTTGGCCTTTTTCGCGGACTTCTTCTCCACGGGGTCTGGTGCCTGCGGCATCTGCTGTGTCTGTGGCTGAAAATCCATGCTGGTGCGCCCCTTCGTGAGCTGACCGGGCTGCGCCCGGACCCGACAATCTTCAGCTCACAGTAGAGGCATTGGATACAAATAGCTAGTTGGCGCGGAGGGCCCTGCCCATCCGTTCGATTGCCTCACGCATGAGCGGGCGCGGCATCGCAAAGATGAAGCGGCCGCTTCCGACGCCGGCCTCACCACAGGCACCGCCATCAGTGAGCCCGACGCCCGCGTGCTCGCGGAAGAACGCTGCCGGGTTCGCGAGGCCCACGCCCCGGAAGTCGAGCCAGCCGACGTAGGTAGCTTCGGGCACCGTGAGCTTCACGCCGGGGAGGTGCTCTGCGACAAGCTCGACGAGTTCGTCACGGTTACCCTCGAGGTAGGCCACGGTCTCCGCGAGCCACTCGTCGCCCTCGGTGTAGGCGGCGGTACTTGCGATAATCCCGGGGGTCGCTGTGCCGCGGCCCGCCCAGTGGGCAAGCTCGGTCATGCGCCCCTGGTCGGCAGTGTTCGACACGACGATCTGGGCGCACTTCAGGCCGGGAATGTTCCAGGCCTTTGAGGCGGCTGTGCCGGTGATGGTGTGACCGGCGGTCGTCGGGTTGATCGTCGCGTAGGGCACGAGCTCGGCCCCCGAGTACACGAGGGGTGCCCAGATCTCGTCGGAGAACACTCGGCCATCGTTGCGCTCGACTACCTCGCTCACCGCGAGCAGTTCGTCGCGCGTGAACACCCGACCGAGCGGGTTAAAGGGGTTACAGAGCAGGAGACAGTTGCCGCCCGCATCGAACGCTGCCTGCAGCCCGTCGAGATCAAACGACCACACACCGTCGACCTCGAGCATCGGCACTTCGATGACCTCGCGGCCGATCATGCCGGGAACGGTGAGAAACGGCATGTACGAGGGCGTCGGGACGATCACCTTCGACCCGGGCCGGGAAAAGTGGGCGATCGCGACCTCGAGGGCGGTGATCACGTCGGGGACAGGAAAGACGTCCGCGGGCGTTGTTGCCCAGCCGTGATGGCTGTTCAGCCTGCTCGAGGTCGCCTCTTTCAGCGCTGACGTATATCGCGGGGGCGTGTACCCGAAGGCGCCCTCGTCTACGGCGACGTGGAGCGCCTCGGTGATCGCCGGGGCCACACCGAAGTCCATCTCTGCGATGAATGCGCCCATCACGTCGGGATCATCCCACTTCGTACCGCCAACGATTCGAAGATCCTCAGCGGTAATCGCATCGACTCTGGCTGCGAATGACTCGGTACTCATGCGGGGATGTCCTTCCAAGGGATACTGCGTTCTTGCCATTCTCGTTGATCTCGGCCGCGAAGGCACGCTTGTATTACGCCAGATTGAGACAGGTGTGCCGCAGTTGCCGCTTGACACGAACGCGTGGCAGCCGTAACTTATCGTTATGCATACTTTCGTTCGCACCCAGTCCGCCTCCGAGGTGAACTTTGGGATTACCGGCATGATGATGTCCGGTCGCGAAGGTATGTGCTGCCGAATGTGCAACTAACTGCCACACACGTTCCACCGTTTCTGGCTTCCGGCTCTGCAGGGCTTCAGCGATCCTCTGATCGCGTTTCTTGCCCTCCGCCTGGAACAGCCGCATACATTCGCAGCAAGGCTCCGCATGGGAGCACCAAAAGGACTTCATCATGGCTACCATCACCACCACCCAGCGCCCCTCCGAGACTGAGGTTCGCGGCTTCGCCCTTTACGTTGGTCTCTCCGAGGAGAAGCTGAACTCCGCAGACCCGAGCATCGGCGCCGTCGTTAACGAGATCAAGCGCCTGGTCGCCCAGCTCGCACCGAACGCCGAAACCTATGCCGCAGTCGCCCTCGCCCCAGAGGGCACGGGCGGCCGTGACGTCGATGTCGTGCGGCTCGCCCTCGGAGACCCCGCCGCCGCACACGCCCACCGGAAGCCGCAGGCTGACGAGGATCGCGCAAGCAGCGGCGTCGTACTCGACCTGTCACGCAAGCGCGTGCTGCTCGACAACGTCCCGGCAAACCTCACCTTCCGCGAGTTTGAGCTGCTGCAGTTTCTCGTGCTCCGTGAGGGTCGCACTGTCGGCCGCGAGGAGATCATCGAAACCCTGTGGGCTGGCGCGGAAGACGAAGAGATCCCGAGCGCACGCACGATCGACGTGCACATCCGCCGGCTGCGGGTCAAGCTCGCCCACTACCAAGACATCGTGCGTACCGTTCGCGGAACCGGCTACCGCTTCGACCGCCACGCAGACGTCGCGATTCTTCCGGCTTCTTCGCCCAGCCCAGATTTCATCTAGGCGGCATAGCCGCTAGGCGGTAGTCTCGAAGCACCCGGCGCGGATCCACCACCTACTGGCTGTCCGCGTCGAGCGCACACAGGTACGAGCAACGAACGGACTTCCGATGACGACGCTTCCTCCAGAGGGCAACGAGCAATCCGACGGGACACCGAACGAGGTTCCACAGACCCCGACGGACACCCCGGACCAGACCTTTGGCGCGCCCGAGACACCACTCGGCGAGTCCCCAGCCGCTGGCGAGAGCGCGGGGAGCATCCCGCCGCCGCCCGCGCCGCCCGCTTCCCCCGGTTACGGGGCCCCGCAGCAGCCCGGTTACTCCGCACCGCCGCAGCCCGGTTACTCCGCACCGCCGCAGCCGGGTTACTCCGCGCCGCCACCAGGCTACTCGGCTCCGCCGCCCGGCTACTACCAGCCGCAACAGCCCCAGCAGCCCCAGCAGCCCCCATATTTTCAGGGGCAGCAGCAGTACCAACAGCAGTACCCACAGGGGCAGCAGCCGCAGAATCCGCTCCAGAACCTCACGGCTAACTACTGGCTCTCGGTGTTCTTCTTCTGGATCCCGGCGCTGATCTTCTTCCTCGTCGAAAGCCCTCGGGCGAGCCCGCAGGTGCGCGCGCTGCACGCGGCAAACCTGAACTTCTCGCTCCTGCGCACCGCGCTGTTGCTCTTCGGCTGGGTACTCTTCATCATTCCTGGCATCGGCTCATTGGTGCTGACCCTCGCCCACATTGCTGGGTTCGTGTTACACATCATCGCCGCGACAAAGGTCACCGAGACCTACCAGCGCGGTGGAACGGATCCGTTCCTGTTTAACGCTCCGATGGTGAAGTAGCGGGCCCAGTTCCCTCCGCGCCAGCCGCCGCAGCGCGTTTCTTCGCTGCGCGGTTGGCGCGCCACGCATTCCACCGCTCCCAGAAGCGGGCGAGCGTGCGTCGCAGCCACCCCAGAATCCGCCGCGCCCAGTGGTACTCGGAGCCCAGCACGGTGAGCCCGATAAACACGACGAGCCAGCCGGGGCCGGGCAGCGGCACGAGGATCAGCCCGACGATCGAGATCAGCGCGCCGAGCACGGTGATGATGATGCGGTAGATGAGATCGAGCCAGGGGTACTTGCGAATCCAGCCGCGCCAGCGCGCCATAAATCGCGCGATGGGCTGCCCCAACCGCCTCGCCTTATCGGCGTCGTCCTCTGGTCTCGTCACGTGGGAAATCGTATAACGGGGTCTCTGCGAAAGTCCCTGTGTTTCAGGGCTCAACCAGGGTTGCCTCAGGGTTGAGGCAGGGTGAAATCCTGGGCCACGCGGGCCGTCTGGTCGCGCGTGCTACTTCGGGGCGACGAGCGCAAACGGGTAGCGCTCCGAGCGCACCACGAGTACCGGGTCTGCGCCGTCGGGCGCTGGCGTTGCGTCGAAGCCGGGGAAGCGGTCGCCGGTCTCGCGGTCAGGATCGGTCGAAACCACGACCCTGCCGTGAGCGTTGACGAGCGCGGCTCCCGCGACCTCGCTGATGCCCGGCAGAAGACACTCTTCAATGCGGGCAATGAGCACGTCTGCGCAGGCCACACCCCAGAACTCGCCGTCGACCACGACGGGCATCGACGAGGTGAGGGTGATCTCGTTGGAGCACAGGTAGTCCACGAAGGGGCCGGCGACGTGCTGCTTTCCCGTCTGCTTCGGCACCCTGAACCACTCAAGCCGCTCGAGGTCGATCGCGGCCTGGCCGGGCCCGAAGGTCGACGAGGCAAGCAGGTGCCGGTCGGCTCCCTGCCACCACGCAAGCGGGTTACCTTCGCTCACTACGGCGGCGCTGCCGCAGAAGCCTGCTCCGTAGAGCGGACGGTCGGCGGTGTCGAGCACGCCGAAGGCTCCCTCGCGCATCAGCGTGGCGAGAGCAGTCCCGGTCATCGGGAGGTTTCCGCCGCGCAGCTCCTCGACGAGGTTCGGGATCCATGTCGCGAGCGGTGCAAATACGCCATCGAAAAAAGTGTCGATGCCGGCGATGCCCTCCGCCAGCTGAGTCGCCTCATTGCTCATCTCGTGTCTCCCGTTCGCGTCGTCTGCGTCGCGCCTCAAGTGTGCCACGAAGATCGGAGTCTTGGGAGCCCGCGAGTAGTTCCGCGCGGAAGGCGATGAGCCAGCGTACCGAACCCCGCACGCTTTCGCGCACCGCGGCACGCGCCAACTGCACATCTCCGGATTTCGTCGCCTCCACCTGCGCGACCACCGCCGCATGGGTGAGCTCGCGGGCTTCGTCGTCGAAGTCTTGCAGGGCGAGCAGCGGAGTGAACTCGGTTTGGAGCCTGACGTGCTCGTTCGTGAGCCGCACCGACTGGCTGAGTGCTGCAAGCTCGAGCTGCACCTCGGTCACGCGCCTGCGCCACTGGAACACGGGCGCGTCGCGCGATTCGGCGAGCACGTCGGCGACGATCTGCAGCTCCTCCTCGGTCGCACGCAGGCACGCGTACTCGGCGCACGCGGCCGAGATAACCTCGTAGTGCACGCCTAGGTCGGCGATCGCGACGCGCGGCTCGTCGAGCAGCGCGCGGGCATTCACCTCTTCGACGGCGGCCTGGCTGGGGCGCACGAAGCTGCCACCGTTGCGGCCGCGTCGCGTCTCGATGAGCTCGCGGTGGCGGAGCTCGCTGAGCGCCTCGCGCACCGTGACGACGGCGACGCCGAGCAAGGTGGAGAGTTCGTTCTCGCTCGGCAACCGCTCGCCCTCGGTAAAGGCACCCACCGAAATGGCCTGGACGAGTCGCGACACAACCATGTCGGCGCGCCCCTCCTCGCCGATGGGCGCGAAGGCCGCCGTGCGGAGCCGACTCGGGGTCGCGCCGGGCACTGCTGTGTTCAAGGGCGCGCCTCCGTTCAGGGGCCGAGAGTGGGCCCGCACCCCTAAGCGTAATCAAAACGTGACGCCGAAGATGGGTTTGTGCTTAAAACATCTAATCCCCTATGTTAAAGTTCTAACCGACCTGATCGACAACGACGTTGAGGAGCAGTGGCGACATGGCCCACACCCCAAGCACCGAGCACACGAGCGCAGTTTCCCTGCGCGGCGTAGAAAAATCATTCGGCGAAGTCACCGCGGTGAAAGATCTCGACATCGAGATTCGCGCCGGCGAGTTCTTCTCCATGCTCGGCCCCTCCGGCTCCGGCAAGACCACCGTGCTCCGCATGATCGCGGGCTTCGAAGAGCCCACCGCGGGCGAGATCCTCCTCCACGGCAGCGACGTCACCCGCTCGGCCCCCTTCGACCGCGAGGTGAACACGGTCTTCCAGGACTACGCGCTCTTCCCGCACTACACGATCGCCGAGAACGTCGCCTACGGCCTCAAGGTCCGCGGCCTCGCAAAGTCTGAGCGCGAGAAGCTCGTCACCGAAGCCCTCGAGCAGGTGCAGCTCGGCCACGTTGCCGGCCGTCTCCCCTCGCAGCTCTCCGGTGGCCAGCGCCAGCGCATCGCGCTCGCCCGCGCCCTGATCCTCCGCCCGAAGGTGCTGCTGCTCGACGAGCCGCTCGGCGCGCTCGACAAGCAGCTGCGCGAGCACATGCAGGTCGAACTCAAGCAGATCCAGCGCGACGTCGGGATCACCTTCATCTTCGTCACCCACGATCAGGAGGAGGCGCTCACGCTCTCCGACCGCGTCGCGGTGTTCAACAACGGCAAGATCGAGCAGGTCGGTTCGCCCCGCGAGGTCTACGAATTCCCCCAGACCGAGTTCGTTGCCGGCTTCCTCGGCGTCACCAACCTGCTGCCCGCAGAGCTCTCCGCTCGCCTCCTCGGTACGTCGGCGACGCACAGCCTCCGCCCCGAGCGCGTCCACATCGCCGATGCAACCGCGCCCGTCGAGCCCGGCGTCATCGCGCTGCCCGCCACCGTCGCAGAGACCGTCTACGCCGGCGCGCACACCCGCTACCTGCTCGACACCGCAGACGGCACGCGCATCATCTCGGAGAAGCAGAACTCGCACACCCCGCGCACCGAGGCGAGCATTCGCCGCGGCGACGCCGTGAGCGTGCGCTTCGAGGCGAGCCACGCAACCGCGATTCCCACGGCAGCCGCGAAGGCTCCGCAGCACGCGTAGCTCAGCTCCGCGCTGCCTCCCGCTTCACGTCCAACACCGCTTCACCTCACCACTCATCCCCCTACAAAGGAGTACCGATGAACAAGAAACTGCTCGCAGCACCAATCGCCATGGCGGCGGTGCTCGGCCTCGCCCTCACTGGCTGCTCGTCCGACAGCGGCGCACCCGCCGGTGACGGCGGACTGCAGATCGATGTCCCCGAGATCCCGGCCATCGAAAAGCTCGGCGAGAACGAAAAAGAACTGAACATCGTCGCCTGGTCGGGCTTCGTCGAGCCCGCCTGGGCCGACAAGTTCACCGCCGACACCGGGTGCGTCGTCAACCGTAAGGTGGCAGCGACCTCCGACGAGATGGTGCAGCTCATGCGCACCGGCGAGTACGACCTCGTCTCCGCCTCAGGCGACGCGAGCCTCCGGCTCATCGTCGACGGCAATGTGCAGCCGCTCACCACCGAGCTCATCCCGAACTTCTCTGACGACATCGTTGAGGGCATGAAGGGCCAGCTCTACGACACCCTGAACGGCAACGTCTACGGCATCCCGATCGGCCGCGGCGCAAACGTCCTCGAATACAACAGCGAGGTCGTCACTGAGGCTCCCGACAGCTGGGACGTCGTGTGGGAGAAGGACAGCCCGTACGCCGGCAAGATTGCGGCATACGACAGCCCGATCTACATCGCGGATGCAGCGATCTACCTCATGGAGCACGAGCCCGACCTCGGCATCACAAACCCGTACGCGCTCGACCAGGAGCAGCTCGAGGCCGCAACCGAGCTCCTCAAGCAGCAGAACAAGATGGTCTCCGAGTACTGGTCACCCGCAACGAACGTGACCTCCTTCACCGGCGGCAACTCGGTCGTCGGCACCTCGTGGGAGGTGCTGCGCAAGGCGACGCAGGACGAGAAGTTCAAGAGCGTGCTTCCCAAGGAGGGCGCAACCGGCTGGTCTGACGCGTGGATGCTCGCAACCGACTCGAAGAGCCCGAACTGCGCATACGCGTGGATGGACTACACCTCGGCACCCGATGTGAACGGCGCGATCGCCATGAACTTCGGCATGGGTCCCGCTAACGGCGCGTTCTGTGAGCTGGGCGACGAGGCGAAGGCGCACTGCGACTACTTCAACGCCACCGACGAGGAGTACTACAAGCAGGTGTGGTTCTGGACGACCCCCATCGACCAGTGCCTCGACGGCCGCACCGATGTGAAGTGCACGAACTACCAGGACTGGACCAACGCCTGGGCCACCGTTAAGGGCTAACCACCCGACTGTGGGGTGCCCTCGGGCACCCCACACCCCCTACTTTCTCCCCACACTCTGTCAGCGAGGACACCCGTGAGCATTCAGTCAGCTCTTCAACGCAAGCCGCGGCCCATCTCGACCGCGCTCCACCGACACCCGAAGGGTCGACTCGCGTCGCTCCTCACGCTCCCGATGGTGTGGCTCGTCGGCGTCTACATTCTGTCGCTCGCGATCATGCTCGTGACGGCGTTCTGGACGACCGATCCCTTCACTTCCCGCGTGAAGCCCGGCTTCACGCTCGAGAACTTCACGCAGCTCGCGACCGTGCCCGCCTACGGCATGACCGCACTGCGCACGCTCGGCATCGCGCTCGCGGTCACCCTCATCTGCGCACTGTTCTCGGTGCCGCTCGCGGTGTTCATGTCGCAGGTCGCTGGCCCGAAGCTCCGCGCGGTGCTCGCTGTCCTCGTCACGCTCCCCCTCTGGGCCGGGTACCTCGTGAAGGTCATCGGCATGCGCCTCGTCTGGACAGAGAACGGCTTCTTCAACTGGGCGCTTGAGCCACTCGGCATCTCCGGCCCCGGCCTCGGCGTGGTCACCGTGACGCTCACCCTCGTCTACCTCTGGTTCCCGTACATGGCGATCCCGGTCTACACGGCCGTCGCCCAGATTCCGCCGAACCTCTTCGACGCGGCTTCCGATCTGGGCGCCCGCGGCTTCCGCACGATCCGCACCGTTGTCGCACCGCTCCTGCTGCCTTCGCTCATCGCGGGATCCATCTTCACGTTCTCCCTCAGCCTCGGCGACTACCTCTCCGCGATGTACGTCGGTGGATCCACGCAGATGATCGGCAGCATCATCGCGCAGAACATCAACCTCAACCCGCCGCTCGCAGCCGCGTTCTCGTTCGTGCCGATCGTGCTGGTCATCGTCTACCTGGGGGCCGTCCGTCGCACCGGCGCCCTGAACAACCTCTGAGCGCAGGAGCAACCAATGCTACGACTGAATCGCGGAACCAAGATCGCGCTCGGCGGCGTCGCCGTCGTCGTGCTCGGGTTCCTCTACATCCCGATGTTCGTGATCATCATGAACTCCTTCAACTCGGGCCGAGTCTCCGGCTGGCCGATCCCCGGCTTCTCGCTCGAGTGGTGGGGCAAGGCCCTCACGAACCCGGCGATGCACGCCGCCTTCATCAACTCGGTGATTGTCGCCTCGATCGCGACCGCGTTCGCCCTCGTGCTCGGCACGCTCGCGGCCTTCGCCCTGCAGCGCTTCAAGTTCTTCGGGCAGCACACCGTGAACCTGCTCATCGTGCTCCCGATCACCCTCCCCGGCATCGTCACCGGTGTCGCGCTCTCGAACACCTACCACCAGGTGCTCAAGCCGATGGGGATCCACGTCGGGTACTGGGGCATGATCATCGCGCACGCGACGTTCTGTGTCGTGATGGTGTTCAACAACGTCATCGCACGCCTGCGCCGCATGAACCCGAACCTCGAGGAGGCCTCGGCAGACCTGGGTGCAGGCATCTGGCAGACGTTCCGGCTCGTCACCTTTCCGCAGTTCCGCCCCGCGTTCATCGCGGGTGGCTTACTCGCCTTCGCGCTGTCGTTTGATGAGATCGTCGTGACGATCTTTACGGCGCCACCTGGCACGGAGACGCTGCCACTCTGGATCATGAACCAGATGGGCAGGCCCAACGAGGTCAACCAGGTGAACGTCGTCGCGACGCTCATGATCCTCCTCTCGCTCATTCCCGTCTATTTCTCGCAGCGGGCGCAGCGCGCGGACACATAGGATCGCGGGGCGCGGGAGCGGGCGGTGGGAGTTTTCGGACTCACGCCGCCCGCTCCCGTCGTTAGTTGACTTGAATCAACCATCCCTTATATAGTTGACCGTCATCAACTTTCGTAAGGACCCCGTCACTCAATGAGCCGCACCACCCCCGCCGCCACAGCAGCAGACCCGACAGAGCCACTCGCCGGTCGGGCAAAGAACCTCGCCTTAGCAGGCATCTTCCTCGCGAACTTCGTATCAATGCTCGCGATGAACGTCGTTGGCACCTCAATGCCGATCATCATCGCCGACATCGGCGGCACACAGGCCTCCTTCACCTGGGTCGTCACCGCCACGATGCTCGCGAGCGCGATCGCCACCCCCATCTGGGGCAAACTCGCCGACCTGACGAGCAAGAAGGTGCTGCTGCAGCTCTCGCTCGTGATCTTCATCGTCGCCTCAGCGATGGCGGGCTTTGCTCAGGATCCGACCTGGCTCATCACCTTCCGCGTGCTCCAGGGCATCGGCGTCGGCGGCCTCGGCGCGCTCGGCCAGATCGTGCTCGCCGAAATCGTCAGTCCGCGCGAGCGCGGCAAGTACATGGGCATTCTCGGCGCCATCATGGCGGTCGCCACGGTCGGCGGTCCGCTGCTCGGCGGGCTCCTCACCGACACGATCGGCTGGCGCTGGAACTTCTACGTCGCAGCCCCCATCGCGATCGTCGCCATCGTCATGCTGCAGCGCACCCTGCACCTGCCGACGATCAAGCGCAAGATCCAGATCGACTACTGGGGCGCGGCCCTCATCTCGCTCGGGTTCTCAAGCATCCTCATCTGGGTGACGCTCGGCGGCCAGAACTTCCCCTGGTGGTCCTGGCAGACGGCCGTCATGGTCGGCGGTGGCATCGTCGCACTCGTCATCGCGGTGTTCGTCGAACTCAAGGTCGAAGAACCCCTCATCCCGATGACGCTCTTCCAGAACCGCACCTTCACGATGGCGGCAATCGCGTCGATCGCGGTCGGGCTCGCCATGATGGGCACGGCCGTCTTCCTCGGCCAGTACATGCAGCTCGCGCGCGGCCGCTCGGTCATCGAGTCAAGCTTGCTCACGCTCCCGATGATGGCCGGCGTGCTCATCTCGTCCACCATCGTCGGGCAGATCATCACCCGCACGGGCAAGTGGAAGCGCTACATGGTCGTCGGCGCGGTCGCGCTGCTCGCCGGGCTGCTGCTCATGGGGCAGCTCCGCCACGACACCAACTACTGGTACGTCGGCATCTCGATGGCGATGCTCGGCGCGGGCGTCGGCATGACCATGCAGAACCTCGTGCTCGTCGTGCAGAACACCTCGTCGCCCACCCAGATGGGTGCCGCGAGCTCCGCCGTCACGTTCTTCCGCACCGTCGGCGGCACGGCAGGTATCTCAGGAATGGGCGCGCTGCTCTCCTACCAGGTCACCGAGTACATGAAGGAGGGCCTCGCGAAGCTCCCGCCGAAGGATCTCGCGGGGGCCGAAGCACTCGTTGGCGGTACGCTGCCGAAGATCGCGGACCTCACCGAACCGATCCGCGACGTCGTTGAGTCGGCCTACGGCCACGCGATCGGCAACATCTTCCTCGCCGCGTCACCGGTCGCGGTCATCGCTCTCATCGCGATCATCTTCCTCCCGAACATTCCGCTCGACACGAAGAGTAACGCCGAGCGGATCGCCGAGCTGCAAGATGCAGAGGCTGGCTTAGCTACAGTAGAAGAGGCCGCTTCTGCCGAGGCAGCCTCTGGCCCGGAGCGCACCAGGCCCGTCGACCGCGTACTCGTCGACACCACGGGGCCGATCCTGCTGCCGAGCCACCGCCCCGGCACCGACCGCGAAACCAACCGATAGGACGAACGATGGCCTCCTCACCATCCGACGATGACATTATTTCTGGGATCATCTCGGAGTTCTCCGAAGCCTTCGCGTTCTCGCGGACCCGCTGGACCCGCTACGCCAACGAGGTGAGCCATGAGCTCAGCGGCATGAGCATGATCGTGCTGCAGATTGTGTTCCGCCGCGGCCCCATCACGGCGACCGGCATCGGGCACTGGCTGGAGATGGACAAGTCGCTCGTGAGCCGCCACGTCGCGAAGCTGCGGGAACTCGAACTCATCGAGGCGACCGAGTCGCCGGAGGACCGCCGGGTGCAGCTGCTCACCACGAGCGCCCACGCAAGTGAGCTCCTCAGCGGGGTGCGCGAGCGCTGGTCGAACGCCTACCGGGAGCGCCTCGCCGACTGGAGCGACGCGGAGCTTGAATCGCTCCGAGCCGGGCTGCATCGCTTTAACGCCTCGGCCGAGAACACCCCGGCCGATGGCCCCGCGGCGCGCTGCTCGCGCAACGCGAGCGAGGACGCGCAGG